>NZ_CM007717.1:6109042-6269439 GCF_002019855.1 Streptomyces antibioticus
GGTCCTCAAGACCTTCCTGGTGCAGGCGTTCGTCATCCCGTCGGGCTCCATGGAGCAGACCATCCAGATCGGCGACCGGGTCCTCGTCGACAAGTTCACCCCCTGGTTCGGTTCCAAGCCGCAGCGCGGGGACGTCGTCGTCTTCAAGGACCCCGGCGGCTGGCTCGCGGACGAGCAGACCACCGCCCGCAAGGACGACCCCGTCGTCGTCAAGCAGATCAAGGAAGGGCTCACCTTCATCGGTCTGCTGCCGTCCGACAACGAGAAGGACCTGATCAAGCGGGTCGTCGGAGTGGGCGGCGACCGCGTCCAGTGCTGTGACGCGCAGGGACGGGTCACCGTCAACGGCGTTCCCCTGGACGAGGGAACCTATCTGTACCCCGGGAACGCGCCCTCCGACAGCGCCTTCGACATCACCGTCCCGCAGGGCCGCCTGTGGGTGATGGGCGACCACCGGGCCAACTCCGCGGACTCCCGCGCCCACCAGGACACCGACTACGGCGGCACCGTCTCCGAGGACGAGGTCGTCGGACGCGCCATGGTGATCGCCTGGCCCCTCGGGCACTGGAACCGTCTCAAGGAACCGCAAACTTTCTCCTCGGTGACCGGCTCGACCGTCGGGTCGGCCGCCGCCGCCCAGCCGTCGCATAGGGTTGCCCCGGACGATCCGAACGGAACGATCCGAGAACTCCCGAGCCCTGCGGAACTCCCGCTCGTTATGGGAGTGGTGGGCCTGCGCCGTACATGGGGCAGGCAGCGGCAGAGAGTGAGGAGTTGGCGTGGGGGATGTGGCGGTTGGCGCACGGTCCGGGCACGACGGCGAGGAGCACCGCGGACGCCCCGTGGCCGCCGGCCCGGCCCCGGACGGCGCCGTGACCTCCGGGAGTGACCCGGGAGCGGGCGGCGGCGAGCCGCCCGCGGACGAGCCCCCGCGCCCCGGCGGCGGCGGGGGAGCGGGCGGTGCCGCCCCGGCACCGAGGAGGCCGCGCTCCTTCTGGAAGGAGCTGCCGATCCTCATCGGCATCGCGCTGGTGCTGGCGCTGCTGATCAAGACGTTCCTGGTGCAGGCGTTCTCGATCCCGTCCGCCTCCATGGAGAACACCCTCAAGGAAGGCGACCGGGTCCTCGTCGACAAGCTGACGCCGTGGTTCGGCTCCGAGCCCGAGCGCGGCGAGGTCGTCGTCTTCCACGACCCGGACAACTGGCTGGCCGGCGAGGCCACCACCGATCCCAACGCCTTCCAGACCTTCCTGAGCTGGATCGGCCTGATGCCGTCCGCCGAGGAGAAGGACCTGATCAAGCGGGTCGTCGGGGTCGGCGGTGACACCGTCACCTGCAAGGGCACCGGCCCGCTGACCGTCAACGGCAAGGCGCTGAACGAGCCGTACGTGTACCCGGGCAACACCCCGTGCAGCCAGGACGACCAGGGTGGTCAGTTCTCCGTGAAGGTCCCCAAGGGCTACATCTGGGTGATGGGCGACCACCGCCAGAACTCGCGGGACTCGCGCTACAACCAGTCCGACAAGCACCACGGCATGGTCCCCGTCGACCAGGTCGTCGGCCGTGCCATCGTCAAGGCGTGGCCGATCACCCGCTGGGGCACCCTGCCGGTTCCGGACACCTTCGACCAGCCCGGCCTGAACGCGCGGTCGTCGTCCGGTCCGGCCCTGGCCGTCGCCCCGCAGGGGCTCGCCCTGGTGGGGGTCGTGCCGGTGGTCCTGTGGCGCCGTCGGCGCCAGGAGCTGTCCTGGAAGGGCTGACCTGGCCGCACCGGGTCGGTAAACCCTTTCCCAAGCTTGGGGTCCTGGCCGGGAAGGAAGGGCTGACCCCGCTCGGTACCGCCGGGTAGGGTGCGGACCCATGGGCGGCGACAGCACGACACGAACGGCCCCGCACAGCGGGGGTGGTACCAACGGTGGCCCGGTGGGCAGCCGGACCGGACAGCGACTGTCCGGACTGGCCGTCGCGCTGGGCCTCGTGCTGTTCCTGGGCGGATTCGTCTGGGCGGCCCTGGTCTACCGGCCCTACACCGTGCCCACCAGCTCCATGTCGCCCACGATCGGCGCGGGCGCGCGCGTGGTGGCCGAGCGGGTGGACGGCGACGAGGTGCGCCGCGGTGACGTCGTCGTCTTCGAGGACAAGACCTGGGTCACCGGCTCCGCCGTGGTCAAGCGGGTCGTCGCGGTCGGCGGCGACACGGTCGCCTGCTGCACCGAGGGCAAGCTGACCGTCAACGGCAAGGAGATCGACGAGCCGTATCTGCCCGAGGGCAGCCTCGCCGAGATCAAGGGCTTCCCGACCGTGACGGTCCCCGAGGGCCGGCTGTTCCTCCTCGGCGACGAGCGGCAGGGCTCGCTGGACTCCACCGCCCACCTCACGGACGCCGCCAGCGGCACGGTGGCGCGCACCGCGGTCAAGGCCCGGGTGGACGCCGTCGTCTGGCCCTGGGACGGCATGCTCGCCCGCCCCACCGGCTTCACGGAACTCGGCGCGCTCTCCGAGCCGGGACCGCTGCGCACGATCCAGTGGATGATCCTCGGCGGCGCGGTGCTGGTGCTCGGCGGCGGGGCCTACGGCCCGATCGCCTCCCGCGCGGCCGCCCGCCGCACCCGCACCCGGCCGGAGCCCGCCGGTGCCCGCTGAGGCGACGGGCGCGGCCGGGGGAGCTTCGGCCGACACCTGTGCCGACACCTATGAGGGCGGCCTGCGGCGGGTCGCACGGGTCGTGCTGCTCGACCCGCAGGACCGCATTCTGCTGCTGCACGGCCATGAGCCGGACGACCGTGCCGACGACTGGTGGTTCACGCCCGGCGGCGGTGTCGAGGGCGACGAGACCCGGGAACAGGCGGCGCTGCGGGAACTCGCCGAGGAGACCGGCATCACCGACGTCGAGCTGGGCCCGGTGCTGTGGCGGCGCCGGTGCTCCTTCCCGTTCGCGGGACGCCGCTGGGACCAGGACGAGTGGTACTTCCTGGCCCGGACGAGCGTGACGGCGACGCGGGCCACCGCGCTCACCGAGCTGGAGCGGCGCAGTGTCGCCGGAGCACGCTGGTGGACGTGTCGGGAACTCGCCCGGTCGCATGAGACGGTGTATCCGACCAGACTCGCCGAGCTGCTGCGCAGGCTGCTCGACGACGGTCCCCCGGCACGGCCCGTCACCCTTGACACGGAAATCGTCTAGACGCCGACGGGACTGGCGCACAATGGGGAGATCGCACGGCTGAAGGGGAACATGCCATGAGCGCCGAGGACCTCGAGAAGTACGAGACCGAGATGGAGCTGAAGCTCTACCGGGAGTACCGCGATGTCGTCGGTCTGTTCAAATACGTGATCGAGACCGAGCGGCGTTTCTACCTCACCAACGACTACGAGATGCAGGTGCACTCGGTCCAGGGCGAGGTGTTCTTCGAGGTGTCGATGGCGGATGCCTGGGTGTGGGACATGTACCGGCCGGCCCGGTTCGTGAAGCAGGTCCGCGTGCTCACGTTCAAGGACGTGAACATTGAGGAGCTGAACAAGAGTGATCTGGAGTTGCCGGGGAGCTGATCGTCTTCTTCGGCTCCCTCGTGTGAGTGACGGAGTTTTCCACAGTCGCCGGGTTGTCCACCAAGATCCTTTTCGTGGCGGCTGATGCGTGAATGTGGGCCCCGGAGGTGGTGTCCACATGAACGCACAACAGGCACACAACGGCAGTACGGTTCGCAGGCCCCAGCGGGCTCGCAGCGCGCTCGGCAGGTACGGCGAGGAGCTGGCCGCGCGGCGGCTGACCGAGGCCGGGATGACGGTCCTGGCGCGCAACTGGCGCTGCGGCCGTACCGGAGAGATCGACATCGTCGCCCGGGACGGGGACGTGCTCGTCGTCTGCGAGGTCAAGACCCGCAGGGGCGATGCCTTCGAGCACCCGCTCGCGGCGGTCACACCCGAGAAGGCCCAGCGGCTGCGGGACCTCGCGCTGGGCTGGATCCAGGCCCACGGCGGAGCACCGCCGGGCGGCGTCCGTATCGACGTCGTCGGGGTGATCCTGCCCCCGCGCGGCGCACCCGCGGTCGAGCATGTGCGGGGGGTGGTCTGAGATGGGCTTCGCACGGACCTGCTCGGTGGCGCTGGTCGGCGTCGAAGGAGTCGTGGTCGAGGTGCAGGCGGACCTCGAACCCGGAGTGGCGGCGTTCACGCTGGTGGGGCTGCCGGACAAGAGCCTGACCGAGAGCCGGGACCGGGTACGGGCTGCGGTGGTGAACTCCGGCGGCGAGTGGCCGCAGAAGAAGCTCACCGTCGGGCTCAGCCCGGCCTCGGTGCCGAAGGCCGGCAGCGGCTTCGACCTCGCCGTGGCGAGTGCCGTCCTGGGCGCGTCGGAGCGGATCGATCCCCGGGTGCTCACCGACATCGTGATGATCGGCGAGCTGGGCCTCGACGGACGGGTGCGGCCGGTCCGCGGCATCCTGCCCGCGGTGCTCGCCGCCGCGGACGCGGGCTACGAACAGGTGGTGGTGCCCGAGTGCGCGGCCGCCGAGGCGTCGCTCGTACCGGGTGTCTCCGTGCTCGGCGTGCGCAGTCTGCGGCAGCTCATCGCCATCCTCGCGGACGAGCCCGTGCCCGAGGAGGAGCCCGACGAGCAGGGCCGCCCGGACCCGCTGCTCGCCGGGCTGCGGATGCCCGGCACCGGCGCGGCCACCGGTATGCACAGCCTCGGCGCCGCCCAGCACGACCAGGGGCACGACCTCGCCGACGTGGTCGGACAGCGCTCGGCCCGCACCGCCGTGGAAGTGGCGGCGGCGGGCGGACACCATCTCTTCCTGGAGGGCCCGCCGGGTGCGGGCAAGACCATGCTCGCGGAGCGGCTCCCGGCCGTTCTGCCTCGGCTGACCAGGCAGGATTCGCTGGAGGTCACGGCGGTGCACTCGGTGGCCGGACTCCTGCCGCCCGGCAAACCGCTGATCGACGTCGCCCCCTACTGCGCCCCGCACCACTCGGCGACCATGCAGTCCCTGGTCGGCGGCGGCCCCGGCATCGCCCGGCCCGGCGCCGTCTCGCTGGCTCACCGGGGCGTGCTGTTCCTGGACGAGACACCCGAGTTCAGCGGCCAGACCCTCGACGCGCTGCGGCAGCCCCTGGAGGCCGGCCATGTGGTGATCGCGCGCAGTGCGGGCGTGGTGCGGTTCCCGGCGCGCTTCCAGATGGTCCTCGCCGCCAACCCCTGCCCGTGCGGCCGCTTCTCGCTGCGGGACAGCCTGTGCGAATGCCCGCCGTCGGCGATCCGCCGCTACCAGGCCCGGCTCTCCGGGCCGCTGCTCGACCGGGTCGACCTGAGGGTCGAGGTGGACCCCGTCAGCCGGACGGAACTCGCCCACCGCGGCCCGGGAGGGGAGTCCACGGCGACGGTCGCCGACCGGGTGCGGGCGGCACGGGAACGCGCCGCGGTCCGGCTGGCGGGCACTCCGTGGCGGACCAACAGCGAGGTACCGGGACGGGAGCTGCGCACCCGCTACCACGCGGCGCCGGGCGCGATGGACGACGCCGAACGCAACCTGGAGCGGGGTGTGCTGACGGCACGTGGGCTCGACCGGGTGCTGCGGGTCGCGTGGACGGTCGCCGACCTGGTCGGCCACGACCGGCCCGACGCCGGGGACGTCGCCCTCGCGCTGCAACTGCGCACGGGGGTTCCGCGCGGGGTGCCGATGGCGCTCGGGGCCGGTGGGGCGCGCGGCGCCCAGGGGGCTCATGGGGCCGTCGCGTGAGCGGCGCCGAGGAGGCTGAGGGGGAGGCCGGGGAACGGGCGGTGGCCGGGGAACGGGTGGTGGAGGGGCAGGCCGGTCCGCAGGCCGGCGACCGGCTCGCGCGGGTGTTCCTCACCCGGGTCGTCGAGCCCGGGGACGAGGTCGGGGGCCGGTGGGTGCGGGAGCTGGGCGCCGCCGAGGTGGTCCGACGGCTGCGCTCGGACGAGGGGATGCTGCCCGGGGTGTCCGCGCGCCGGTGGGGCGGGCTGACCGCCCGCGCCGCGCCGGCCGACCCCGAGCGGGATCTCGCGGTCGCGGCCGAGGCCGGGGTGCGGTTCGTGTGCCCGGGGGACACCGAGTGGCCCGGCCCGCTGGACGACCTCGGGGACGCCCGGCCGCTCGGACTGTGGGTGCGCGGCCGGCCCAGCCTGCGGATGTGGGCGCTGCGCTCCGTCGCCGTGGTCGGCGCCCGCGCCTGCACCGCCTATGGCGCCCATATGGCCGCCACCCTCGCGGCCGGCCTCGCCGAGCGGGGGTGGGTGGTGGTCTCCGGCGGCGCCTACGGGGTCGACGGGGCGGCCCATCGCGGGGCTCTCGGGGCGGGCGGTGCCACGGTCGCCGTCCTCGCCTGCGGGGTCGACCGGCCCTATCCGCGCGGCCACACCGAGTTGATCAACAGAATCGCCGAACAGGGGCTGGTGGTCGGGGAGTTGCCGCCCGGTGACCATCCGACTCCGCACCGGTTCGTGCTGCGCAACCGGGTGATCGCCGCGCTCACCCGGGGCACGGTCGTCGTCGAGGCCGCCTATCGCAGCGGCTCGCTGGTCACCGCGCGGGCGGCGCGACGGCTGGGCCGGCACACCATGGGCGTGCCGGGGCCCGCGACCAGCGCGCTCTCCGCCGGAGTGCACGAAATACTGCGCGGCGAGGAGGCGGTGCTGGTCACGGATGCCGCGGAGGTCGTCGAACTCGTCGGGGACATGGGGGAGCTGGCCCCGGACCGGCGCGGGCCGGTGCTGCCGCGCGATCTGCTGGAGCCGGGCGCCCGGCGTGTGCTGGCCGCGCTGCCCGGCGACCGGCCCGCGGCGGCCGGGGAGGTGGCCCGTGAGGCGGGCACCACCGCCGACGACGCGATCGCGAGACTGTACGAACTCAGAGCGCTGGGCTATGTCGAACGACTTGGCGACGGCTGGAAGTTGACACGCCAGGCGATGGTCTCCGTTCGAGCGGGCCGGAGCCCGCGCTGACCGAGGGTGTTCGGCCGTCCGGGGGAACGCCGAAGCCCTTGCCAATTCCCCCAGTTGACGCGGTCCGGGGGTCACGGTGAGCGACCGCCGTGCCCCGGGGGAGCGTCCAGCGGAACGTATCTGCGCACAGGTGGGGCCACGCCCTTCGCGCACCGCGACGCTCCAGTCACGCTACGCTCACGTGGATTCCGGTACAGAACGGCAGCAGCGCGACTTCCGATCAGCAGAGCACCCAGGCACCCCCGACTCCCCGTACTTCACGGCAGAACGGCACAAGGCGACGTATGCCCCAGCACACCTCCGGGTCCGACCGGGCGGCGGCGGTACCCCCAGCCGCCCGCGACGGTGGCGGCGTGCGGCCGCCCGCGCCCTCGACGCTCGACGAGCTGTGGCGGTCGTACAAGACGACGGGGGACGAACGGCTGCGGGAGCAGTTGATCCTGCACTACTCGCCGCTGGTGAAGTATGTGGCGGGGCGCGTCAGCGTCGGGCTGCCGCCCAATGTCGAGCAGGCTGACTTCGTCTCGTCCGGGGTCTTCGGACTGATCGACGCGATCGAGAAGTTCGACATCGACCGGGAGATCAAGTTCGAGACGTACGCGATCACCCGGATCCGGGGCGCGATGATCGACGAACTGCGCGCGCTGGACTGGATCCCGCGGTCGGTGCGGCAGAAGGCCCGCAATGTGGAGCGGGCGTACGCCACGCTGGAGGCGCGGCTGCGGCGGACACCGTCCGAGTGCGAGGTGGCCGCCGAGATGGGCATCGCCGTCGAGGAATTGCACGCCGTTTTCAGCCAGTTGTCGCTGGCCAACGTGGTGGCCCTGGAGGAGCTGCTGCATGTCGGCGGTGAGGGCGGCGACCGGCTGAGCCTGATGGACACCCTGGAGGACACGGCCGCCGACAACCCCGTGGAGGTGGCCGAGGACCGCGAGCTGCGGCGGTTCCTGGCCCGGGCGATCAACACCCTGCCCGACCGGGAGAAGACCGTCGTCACGCTCTACTACTACGAGGGGCTCACGCTCGCCGAGATCGGGAACGTGCTGGGTGTCACCGAGAGCCGGGTCAGCCAGATCCACACCAAATCGGTGCTCCAGTTGCGGGCGAAACTCGCTGCTTTCGGGCGCTGACCGGGGGCCGGCGAGGGGCGCGTCGAGGTGAGTCCCTCCCGCTGAGGAAGCGGCGTCCGTACAGTGGACGACGTGCCAAGGATTCGAGCGGCCTCCGTGGCCGAGCACCGGACGATGCAGCGTGCCGCCCTGCTGGACGCGGCACGCTCCCTGCTGTCCGAGGGCGGGACGGAGGCGCTGACCTTCCCCGCGCTCGCCGAACGGACGGGCCTCGCGCGTTCGTCCGTGTACGAGTACTTCCGGTCGCGGGCGGCCGTGGTCGAGGAGCTGTGCGAGGTCGACTTCCCCGTGTGGGCGGCGGAGGTCGAGTCGGCGATGGCCGCGGCGGACGGCCCCGAGGCCAAGGTCGAGGCGTACGTCCGCCGGCAACTCGCCCTCGTCGGCGACCGGCGGCACCGCGCCGTCGTGGCGATCTCCGCGAGCGAGCTGGACGCGGGCGCCCGCGAGAAGATCCGCGCGGCCCACGGCGCCCTCGTAGCGATGATCGTCGAAGCCCTGGCAGAACTGGGCCACACAGAACCCCGCATGGCAGCGATGCTCGTCCAGGGCGTCGTGGACGCGGCAGTCCGCCGCATCGAACTCGGCGCGGCGGAGGAGCCGGACACGATCACGGACGCGACGGTGTCGATGGTGCTGCGGGGGGTCCTGGGCTGAGGGGCTCCCCGCGGGCCCCCACCCCACCTCCGTCCCCTCACCCCCTCCTCACCCCGGCAGTGGCACCCCCAGCACCGGCAGCAGTCTCGACGGGCCCTTGCGCAAGAGCCAGGGAGGGAACAGCGACAGCGGATCCACGTACGTTCTGTCGTGGCGTAGGCCCCAGTGCAGGCATGGGGTCGTGCAGTGGGAGCCCGTTGGTTCCACTGTGCCGACGACCTGGCCGGCGGTGACTTCCGTGCCCTTCGTGACCGACTGGCGTACCGGTTCGTAGGTCGTTCTCAGGTTCGTGCCTGTCAGGGTCACGGAGATCACGCCGCGGCCGGCCACCCGCCCGGCGTACGACACCACGCCCGCCGCCACCGCGCGCACCGGTGCGCCGGGGGGCGCCGCCAGGTCCACGCCCCGGTGGCCGCGGGCGTACGCCGTCGGCGGGGGTTCCCAGGCGCGGACCACCGCCGGGCGGGTCCCCACCGGCCACGTCCGGCCGATGGCGGGGACCGAGGGGGACGACGGGGGCGGGTCGGGGGCCGCCCGGGCCGGTGACCACAGCGTCGTGGGCCACAGGAGCAGCAGGAGCGGCAGGAGCAGGCACAGCGGCAGGGACCAGGTGGGTCGGTTGACGTGCATGGACTCACCGTCCCGGAATCCGTCGATCATGGCCGGGACCTGTGGACAACCCCGCGCTTGTGGAGAGCGGCGTCACCCGGTGCCTCGCCGGTCCCGTACACTTCTTCTGGCGATCCGGGTCACCGGGTCGACTTCGCACGCCCCGGTATCGGGGGCCGGCCACGGTCGGTCTTCCGGTATCCGCGCCCCTCGGTCCTTCGTGGCTCGGCGCACCGCGGGCGTCAGGCGCGGGAGCCGTCCGGCATCCGCGGCACAACCGAGAAACCCAAGGAGAACGGCCATGGCCGTCGTCACGATGCGGGAGCTGCTGGAGAGCGGCGTCCACTTCGGTCACCAGACCCGTCGCTGGAACCCGAAGATGAAGCGCTTCATCTTCACCGAGCGCAACGGCATCTACATCATCGACCTGCTCCAGTCGCTGTCGTACATCGACCGCGCCTACGAGTTCGTCAAGGAGACCGTCGCCCACGGCGGCACGGTCATGTTCGTCGGCACGAAGAAGCAGGCGCAGGAGGCCATCGCCGAGCAGGCCACCCGCGTCGGCATGCCCTACGTCAACCAGCGCTGGCTGGGCGGCATGCTCACCAACTTCTCGACCGTCTACAAGCGCCTTCAGCGCCTGAAGGAGCTCGAGCAGATCGACTTCGAGGACGTCGCCGCGTCCGGTCTCACCAAGAAGGAGCTTCTCGTGCTCTCGCGCGAGAAGGCCAAGCTGGAGAAGACCCTCGGTGGTATCCGTGAGATGTCCAAGGTTCCCAGCGCCGTCTGGATCGTGGACACCAAGAAGGAGCACATCGCGGTCGGCGAGGCCCGGAAGCTGAACATCCCGGTCGTCGCCATCCTCGACACGAACTGCGACCCCGACGAGGTCGACTACAAGATCCCGGGCAACGACGACGCGATCCGCTCCGTCACCCTGCTCACCCGCGTGATCGCCGACGCCGTCGCCGAGGGCCTCATCGCCCGTTCCGGCGTCGCCACCGGCGACAAGGGCGAGAAGGCCGCGGGCGAGCCGCTGGCCGAGTGGGAGCGCGACCTGCTCGAGGGCGAGAAGAAGGCCGACGAGGCCGCGCAGGCCGTCGAGGTCGCCGCCGAGTCCCCCGCCCCCGACGCCCCGATCTCCGAGGCCGTCGAGAACGCCGCCGCCGAGGTCAAGGCCGAGGGCGACGAGGCCTGACACCGGCGTTGACGGTGGGGGCGGCCCCAACCCCGCCCCCACCCGTCACCCGCAGGCCGACATGACGCCCGCGATCCGGCCGCACGCCGGTCGCGGGCCCGTGCGGATCTCCGATCTTCCAGACTTCGAGAAAGACTCAAGACTCATGGCGAACTACACCGCCGCTGACGTCAAGAAGCTCCGCGAGCTCACCGGCGCCGGCATGATGGACTGCAAGAAGGCCCTGGACGAGGCCGACGGCAACGTCGAGAAGGCCGTCGAGGCGCTCCGGATCAAGGGCCAGAAGGGCGTCGCCAAGCGCGAGGGCCGCTCCGCCGAGAACGGCGCCGTGGTCGCGATCATCGCCGACGACAACGCCTCCGGTGTCCTGGTCGAGCTGAAGTGCGAGACGGACTTCGTCGCCAAGGGCGAGAAGTTCCAGGCCGTGGCCAAGACCATTGCCGAGCACGTCGCCAAGACCGCCCCGGCCGACCTGGAGGCCCTGCTCGCCTCCGAGATCGAGCCCGGCAAGACCGTCCAGGCGTTCGTGGACGAGGCCAACGCCAACCTCGGCGAGAAGATCGTCCTGGACCGCTTCGCGCAGTTCGCCGACGGCTTCGTCTCCGCGTACCTGCACCGCACGATGCCCGACCTGCCCCCGCAGATCGGTGTCCTCGTCGAGCTGGACAAGCCGAACGCCGATGTCGCCAAGGGCGTCGCCCAGCACATCGCCGCCTTCGCGCCGAAGTACCTCTCCAAGGAGGACGTGCCGGCCGAGGTCGTCGAGTCCGAGCGCCGCATCGCCGAGGAGACCACCCGCGCCGAGGGCAAGCCCGAGGCCGCGATCGCCAAGATCGTCGAGGGTCGCCTCAACGGCTTCTTCAAGGACGCGACGCTGCTCGGTCAGCCGTACGCGCTCGACAACAAGAAGTCCGTCCAGAAGGTCCTGGACGAGGCCGGTGTCACCCTGAAGCGCTTCTCGCGCATCAAGGTCGGCATCTGAGTCCGTACCGCGACGGACGCCGGACCCCTATAGGGTCGGCCCCAAGAGGGTCGTAGGCAGTCGTCCCGGTACGCCGTCACGCGCGTGTGCGTGGCGGACGACAGCAGATCTGACGAGGAGGCCATTGCCGCGTATGGGATGCGATCGACACCCCACCGGCAATGGCCTTCTTCGCATGTGCACCACGTGAAAGAGGCGGGAACCCCCATGACCACCAAGGCCCAGAAGAGCGACGACGGCAAAGTACGCGGCCGGTTCATGCTGAAGCTGTCCGGCGAGGCATTCTCCGGCGGCGGGGGCCTCGGCGTGGACCCCGATGTGGTGCACAAGATCGCCCGGGAGATCGCGGCCGTCGTCCGTGACGGCGCGCAGGTCGCCGTCGTCATCGGCGGCGGCAACTTCTTCCGCGGCGCCGAACTCCAGCAGCGCGGCATGGACCGGGCCCGGTCGGACTACATGGGCATGCTCGGCACCGTCATGAACTGCCTCGCCCTCCAGGACTTCCTGGAGAAGGAGGGCATCGACAGCCGGGTCCAGACCGCCATCACCATGGGCCAGGTCGCCGAGCCGTACATCCCGCTGCGCGCCGTGCGCCACCTGGAGAAGGGGCGCGTGGTGATCTTCGGCGCCGGTATGGGCATGCCGTACTTCTCCACCGACACCACCGCCGCCCAGCGCGCCCTGGAGATCGACGCCGAGGCGCTGCTGATGGGCAAGAACGGCGTGGACGGCGTCTACGACTCCGACCCCAAGGCCAACCCCGAGGCCGTCAAGTTCGACGCCCTCGGCTACGGCGAGGTCATCACCCGGGACCTGAAGGTCGCCGACGCCACCGCCATCACGCTGTGCCGCGACAACAAGCTCCCGATCCTCGTCTTCGAGCTTCTGGCGGAGGGCAATATCGCTCGCGCCGTCAGGGGTGAGAAGATCGGCACGCTTGTGGGTGAGCAGGACAGCCGGGCCTGACCGGTTGAAACCCCGGTCCGCACGACAACACCTGACCGGGGGACGGACCCTGGCCGGGGGATGGACAATGTCCTGCCGGTCGGGAACCGTGCAGGAAGAAGACGCGACGCAGCCGGCCGCCGCCACCGACAGGGAACCGCAGCCGGGCCTACTCAAGACACGCAGGAGCAAGTGGTGATCGAAGAGACCCTCCTCGAGGCCGAGGAGAAGATGGAGAAGGCCGTCGTGGTCGCCAAGGAGGACTTCGCCGCGATCCGCACCGGCCGTGCGCACCCGGCGATGTTCAACAAGATCGTGGCCGACTACTACGGCGCGCCGACGCCGATCAACCAGTTGGCCTCGTTCTCCGTGCCGGAGCCGCGCATGGCGGTCGTGACCCCGTTCGACAAGACGGCGCTGCGCAACATCGAGCAGGCCATCCGCGACTCGGACCTGGGCGTCAACCCCAGCAACGACGGCAACATCATCCGTGTGGTGTTCCCGGAGCTGACCGAGGAGCGCCGCCGCGAGTACATCAAGGTCGCCAAGGGCAAGGGCGAGGACGCCAAGGTGTCCATCCGCTCGGTGCGCCGCAAGGCCAAGGACGCGATCGACAAGCTCGTCAAGGACGGCGAGGTCGGCGAGGACGAGGGCCGTCGTGCGGAGAAGGAGCTCGACGACACCACGGCGAAGTACGTCGCCCAGGTGGACGAGCTCCTGAAGCACAAGGAGTCGGAACTCCTCGAGGTCTGATGAACGACTCTTCCTGGGGCCCTCCGCCGCACGCCGGCCACCCGCACACGGGGGCACAGCCGGGGTACCAGCCGGCGTACTGGGGGCCCGTCGACCAGCGGTCCGTCGGCCAGGGGCCTGTCCAGGGGGCTGCCCCGGCGGGTCCCGCGTACGATGCGCCTGAGGCGCAGCAGACTCGCCCCATGCCCATCGTCCCCGACGTACCCGCACACGGCGGAAACCAGGATGACGACCGGGGGGCCGCTCGGCTGGGCGGTCCCTTGTTCCGAGACGAGACGTTCCGCCCCGGTGCGCCCGACCAGGCGTTCCGTGATGAGACGTTCCGCCACGAGACCCCGTCGGCACAGCCCTCTGCGGCGGTGCCGCAGAATCCGGAGCCCATGCCCGACGCCCCCCAGCCGGCGCCCGCACCGCAGAAGAAGAGCGCGGGCCGAGACCTGGGCGCCGCCATAGGGGTCGGCGTCGGGCTCGGCGCGGTGATCGTCGCCTCGCTGTTCGTCGTCAAGGCCGTGTTCATCGGCGTGATAGCGGTCGCCGTCGTGGTCGGGCTGTGGGAGCTGACCAGCAGGCTCCAGGAGCGCAAGGGCATCAACGCGCCCCTGGTGCCGCTCGCGGTCGGCGGCGCGGCGATGGTCGTCGCCGGGTACGTCCGGGGGCCCGAGGGCGCCTGGGTCGCCATGGCCCTGACCGCGCTCGCGGTCCTGGTCTGGCGGATGACCGAGCCGCCCGAGGGCTATCTGAAGGACGTGACGGCCGGTGTCTTCGCGGCCTTCTACGTCCCGTTCCTGGCCACCTTCGTCGCGCTGATGCTCACGGCCGACGACGGTGCCTTCCGGGTGCTGACGTTCCTGCTGCTGACGGTCGTCAGCGACACCGGCGCGTACGCCGTCGGCTGGCGCTTCGGCAAGCACAAGCTCGCTCCGCGCATCAGCCCCGGCAAGACCCGCGAGGGCCTGCTGGGCGCGGTGTCCTTCGCGATGGTCGCGGGCGCGCTGTGCATGCAGTTCCTGATCGACGACGGCACCTGGTGGCAGGGTCTGCTGCTGGGCCTCGCGGTCGCGGCCAGCGCCACGCTGGGCGATCTCGGCGAGTCCATGATCAAGCGGGACCTGGGCATCAAGGACATGGGCACGCTGCTGCCCGGCCACGGCGGCATCATGGACCGCCTGGACTCCCTGCTCCCCACGGCCCCGGTGGTCTGGCTCCTCCTGGTCCTCTTCGTGGGCTCGGGCTGACGCCCCGCACGCGCGTGAACCGGGCCCCCGTCCTGAAAGCCCAGGTCGGGGGCCCGTCGCATGTTCGCCCACGAGGGCGACCCTCCGGCTGTTCTGAGCGAGCCGGCCCCCGTCCCCCTCACCGCCCGAGGACGCTCATGTCCAGCACGTCGGCCTCGGCCGGGGGCCGCACGTTCAGGGGCTCGTCGAAGGCGCTGAACTCCGTCGTGGAGTGATACTCGGGCCCCTCGTAGACGACCTTGCGTATGTACGGCTCGCCCTCGGCTGCGACGTAGAAGGTGAAGGACCCTTCGTCGTCCGCCTCGGTCACCTTCAGCACGATCGCCCACTCACCGTCGACCTCGGCCGGCTTCCCCTTCGTCACTGTGCCGAAGGAGGTGAAGTCGTGGGTGCAGTCGATGAGCCCTTCCTCGCGCTGCGCCTCGGCGGCAGGGGTCTTCGCCCAAAAGCGCTGCTCCTGAGTCCCGGCCACGTCCTGGCCCGACTGCTCGACGAGGGCGCGGTTCGGGCGGACGTAGTCCGAATCACCGATGCGGATCTGCTCCAGCCCGGCGCCCGTGTCCCACGTCACCTTGGACGTACAACGGCCTGTGAGGTCGGTCGTCACATGGATGGAGTAGCCACCGCCACCGGCGACATCGGTGACCCCGTCGATCGTCACCGACGTCAGCGCACGCATCCTCTCGTTCGCCTCGTCGAGCACCTCCGCGGCGGAGCGCTCCTCCGCCGCGCTGTCGCCCGCGACCACGGCGGCTCCCACCAGCACCAGGCATGCCAGGGCCGCCGTCACAGCGGTCGATCTCGTTCGCACAAGCCCCCCCGGGTTCGGATTGGATCATGCTACTGGCGGGCCCCCACGCTCCCGGCCGGGTCACCCGAGTGGATCTGCCACACTGGAAGGGTTATGCCGAAGCCCGGAGAACTGGCAGCGAGTGGGCAGCAGTAAGCCCCCCACCAGCGCATTTAGCGCGGGCAGGGGGCTAGGTTTGGGTCACTGGGCCGTCTCTGGGCCGTGGCGGTCAGAACGGGGGCTCTTCGGTGACGCTCACGACATCACCAGCGGGCGTCTCTTGCGGCACCTCACCGGCGCCGGCCCCGTCTCCCTCTTTGAGTCGCCGCTCGCGCTCAAGTCTTTGCTCCTTGCGACGTCTGACCCGCGCAGGAGACTGGAACACCTCGTCAAGGATCTCGTCCATTAGACCGAGGACCTCGGTCGCGGTGGCGTTGTCCATCGGCTCAGCCACAAGATCGCCGTGAGCGACTTCGTTTCCCCCGAACCGGACTTCGTGGGCCGCGTCCTTGACGTACTCCCGAATAAGTTGCTGCTCGAACAGTTTGTCGATCTTCTTTTCGAGAGTGCCGGTTGTGATCCCACGATCCTTAGCTGTGGCTTCGACAACAGCACGGGCCAAGGCTACAGCCGCCCTGTTAGCTTCGATGGATAGGCACTGGTGCGCCTCGATGGCCATGCTGGCGATTGTCGCCGGGACATCGTCGTAGACGCGCCTGCCGACCTGCCGAGGGAACCACGCGCTTGGGCCGTCCACGACCAGGCGTGTGCTGCCGCTGGAGCTGAACGGCACAAGCTCTTGCCGACCGGTTGCGACGCTGAGATGACCGCAGCCATCGCAACGAAAGACCATGTCGACGCGCTTCAGCTCACCCCATCCGGCGGTGCCAACCTCGGCTGTGTGCACGTTCTTCATGTTGCACCGGTCGTTGCACCAGCCGCACGTTTTGACTACTCCCATAGACGCAGGTTAGGGACCCATGGCTCAACAGGTCACCGCTTTTTCGGCGTTGACCTCAGCACGCTGTCGATCGCCCTGCGAGTGCGGTCCTGACTTGACGGCATGAGGTGCGCGTACACCCGCAGCGTCAGCCCAGGGTCAGCGTGTCCCAGGTACTCGCTCACGGCCTTGATGCTTTCGCCGGCGTCCAGGAGCACCGAGGCGTAGAAGTGCCTCAGGGCATGCATGCCGTGCTCCCGAGCGGACTCGTACTTGCCGTCGGCCCCGGCCGTCGAGATCAGTCCGGCCGCCCCAAGGGCGGGCTTCCACTCCTGGACGTTGAAGTTGCTGCGCCAGACGAGGCCGCCGGCGGTGTTCGTGAACAGGAGACGGGCGGAGACCTTCGGGCCGTCCGGCTTGCGCCACGGCAAGGTGATCTCGACGGGCTTGAAGGCGTCCATGTGGGCCCGCAGGGACTCGGCCACCGAGGGCGGCAAGGGTACGTCCCGCTCCTTGTTGCACTTCGGAGGAGCGAATACGGCCTTCCCTCGGATCAGCTTCACCTGCCGGACGACCCGGATGATGCCGCCGTCGAAGTCGAGCGCATCCTCAGCCAGCCCTACGATCTCCCCCTGACGAAGTCCGCACCCGGCACCCACGTCCACCATGGGCCGGTAGCGCTGGGGGAGAGCCGCGCGGACCGCCCGGACCTGAGCGGGCAGCCACGGCACAACCCGGCGTTGCTCGGCGGCCGGTGGACGAACGGACTTCGCGGAGCACGGGTTACGGGGCAACAGCCCGTCGTCGACCGCCGCACTGAGGACGGCCCGTACGTCGCCGTAGATGTTCCGCGCATAGCCGCCGCTCACGGCCGGGTCATTCTCCAGCGCGCTCACCAGCGCACGAATGTGCTCCGGGCGGAACGAGTCCAGCGGCCGAGAGCCGATCAGGCGAAACGCGTGCAGGCGTAACCGCTGCTCGACGACGACCTGACTGGCCGGGTCGATGCCGTGCGTCTTGAGCCACTTCTCGGCGTAGCTCTGGAAGGTGACCCGAGCGGCACGCGGGTCGATGTACCGACCGCGCGACATGTCCGACGCGATGTCCGTGAGCCACTGCTCGGCGAGGCGCTTCTGTCGGTCCGGGAAGCTCTTGGACTTCTCGGTGCCGTCAGGGCCGATGTACCGAGCGCGGTAACGCATGCCAGCGCCGTATCTGTCAGTCTTGACCTTGACGGGCTTGCCGTCCGGACCGGTCTCTGTCTTGTACCAGCGGTCTTGGATGTGCCCCGCCATCAGGCAGCCTCACCAATCTGTGAGTCCACCCAGGCACGCACGTCGGTCGGGTCGAAGCGGAGGTGCCGGCCGACGCGGAAGCCGCGGGGACCGGTGCGCTTGCGACGCCACTGGTAGACCGTCTCGACGCTGGGCAGCTCGAACATCTCGACCAGGTCCTCAGGAGTCAGGAACCGGTTCGGCAGCTCTGAGGCCATGGTCAGCACTCCCTTTCGTCGGCGAGTTGGTCGCGTAGGGCTTCGCGGGCGGTTTCGCGGTTGAGCTGGAGGTCGCGGGCGATGGTCGCGGCGAGGATGGATTCACCGGGGGTGTGGCCGTGCCCGGCGTACTGCCAGTCAGCGAGGACCAGGACGGTGTCCGGCTCGGCGTCCTCGAGGCCGAGGGCGGCGCGCTCCTGGGCGGCCCGGTACTCGGCGCGTGCCTGGCGGAGTTCGCTGAGCGTGGTCGAGTAGCGGCGGGACTTCGAGGAGAAGTGGCCACGAAAGCCGAGCATGTGAGCCCAGGCCCATAGCCGCCGGTCCGGGTAGAGCGGGTCGAGGGTCTTGCAGGCTTCGATCAGGCGGCGGGTGTGGTCGGGGACCTGGTGGCGGTCGAGCTCGGCCAGCTCGCCGATGCGGCGGTCCAGGGTGCCGGTGTTCTCAGCGGCTTTGGTGGCGTACTTGGCGACGTAGGAGGCGACAGCCTGCTCGGTGATGTCGGAGCCGTCCCCGAACGCCTTCACGGGGCGGATGTCGAGCTGGGTGCCCCAGCGGAAGGTCCGCGCGGGTTGGTCTTCGGCGGCCGGGACGGAAACCGAGGTGTACGAGTGCGCCGCAGCTGCACGGATCGCGTCGGCGAGCAGGTCGACGGTCGCCCAGGCCGGGGGAGGAGTATCCGGGCCGTCCGGGCCGTCGAGTCGGATCACGGCATGGAAGTGCAGGGCACCGCGCTTCTGGAACTCAGCGACCTTGCCGTACGACAGTCGGGCACGCTCTTTCAGCTCGCGCTGGGTGAGGCCGGCGCGAGCGGCGATCTCGCGACGGAGCCGGTTGGTGAAGCGCTGCCAGAGCTGTCCGGCGTGGTTGTTGAACAGCACCGCGCCCGCGTAGTCGTACGTCGCCGGGTCGAGGGCGGTGCCCAGTTCCGGAGCGTCAGGGGCGTGCCGTACTCCACAGCGGCAGACGCCACGGTCGGGCCGGTTGTGGACCGGGCCGAACGAGGGTGCGGTGAGGGTGAGGAAGACGCGGGGATGATCGCGGACGGTGGCGGGGATGTCGCGGCGGTCGTCACCGGCCAGGCCCGCGCGGATGAGGTGGAAGGTGTCGCCCGCGTAGGTCCAGGCACAGGAGGGGCAGCGGGAGGCACGCCGGTTGCCGCAGGCGAGGCGGAGACGGCCGCCCGGCTCGCCCTCGGTGGAGTAGTGGTGCAGGGTCTCGCCGGTGGTCTTGTCCTTGTGCACGACCCAGCCGGTCAGGTGGATGGGGTCGGCGCAGCCACCGGTGCGGCGTATCTGTTCTTCCCAGCGGTGGTAGTCGACGGCCGAAGCCACCCTCAGCAGGTCGCTGAGGGTGGTCGGGTCGAGCAGCGTCTCAGGCACCAGCGCCCTCCCGGACGCGGCGGGCGGTGACGGTGCCGGTGCCGTGGCAGACCGGGCAGTGAGCGGTGATGGTGCGCAGGTGCCCGCGCGGGTCACGACCGCCGATGGTGACGGCGACGGAGGCGAAGCCGTCGCAGGCCGGGCAGATACGCGACGCGGGCGGGGTGTGCTGGGTCATGATGGTGGTTCCTTTCGATTGCGGTTGGAAGGAACGGCCCCGGGTGGCGGCGTGCTTGGCGGCTTGTGCGCCACCCGGCGGCCGGTCAGCGAGAGAGGCGTGAGCCCCGGCGACCACGGCCCTTGGCCGCGTACATGGCCGCGTCGGCGGCGGCGAGGGCATCGGTAAGCAGCGGCACCGGCAGCTCGGCAAGGCGGCAGACGCCGACCGACGCAGCCAGCGGCAGCGAAACGCCGTTGTAGGGCAGCGGCCGGTGGAGTGCGGTGGTGAGCGCGTCGAGGTCGACGGCGGCCAGGTCCTGGACGACGGCGACGAACTCGTCCCCGCCCAGGCGTCCAGCGGTGCCGTGACGGCCGCACCAGGTGCGCAGGCGGTCGGCGGTGGCGATGAGCGCGGCGTCCCCGGCGGCGTGGCGGTGGGTGTCGTTGAGGTCCTTGAAGTGGTCGAGGTCGACCAGGAGGACGGCAGTGGCCGGATGCCGGCGGATGCAGTGTTCGGCGCGGGCGGTCCATCCGGCGCGGGTGTGCAGACCGGTCAGCGGGTCACGGCGGGCGGCGGCGAGCCGGTGGGTGAGGACGCCCCCGTGCACGGCCCAGCCCAGTAACGGCACCAGGGCGGCGGCTATCTGCAGGTCCATGAGTGTTCCCTTCGGTGACGGCGGTTGGCGAGGTACGGGGTCCCGGAAGGCGGCGGCGTGCTTGGCGGCTTGTGCGTCGCTACCGGGACCGGTCAGCGGCGGTGCTGGGAGGCCAGCAGCGAGCGCAGGACGACGGCGCAGACGGCGACCGAGGCGGCGGTGACGGCGACCGCGAGGAGCATGGAGACCAGGACGGCGCCGACGACCAGGACCACGGCGGTACCGCCGCCGACCAGGGCGAGTGCGGTGCCGGGGGTGAGCTGGACCGTGGGTCGGGCGGGGCCAGCGACCGGGGCCGGGATGGGCGTCGAAGCCGAGGTGCCCGGGGTGATGGTGGTCGGCTCCACCACGGCGGGCGGGGTGACCTGGCCGGTGGGCTGGGGCATGGTCGGGAGCTTGGGCCGGAACATGGGCGGGTCTCCTTACTTGACGGCGGTGTCGATGACCGGGGACAGGAGGCTGTCGGCGAGGAGGTAGCCGCCGAGCAGCAGCACCAGGACCAGCCAGAGCGGCGGGCGGATGAGCTTGACGCCGAGCCAGCCGACGACGACCAGGGCGAACCAGAGGGGGACATCCATGGGGTGGCCTCCTAGCGGACCTTGCAGCGGTGGGTGCGGGCGGCGAGCTGGGCGGCGGACTGGCTGGAGTAGTCGGCGGACCAGCCGCAGCCGTCAGAGCTGCACACGGCGGCGTGCTTGGTCTGGCCGTTGCGGTCGCGGTGGGTGCCGATCTGCACCGGGCCGATCCGCATCACGGAGTGGAAGAAGTCGCGAGCGGGCATGACGGGGTCTCCTCTCGGGTCAGGTGAGCTGGGCGGCGATGGCGTCCGCGAGCTGGGGCGGGACGCCGAGGCGGGCGCGGAGGGTGTCAGTGTCGATCCGGGAGCCGGTGCGCTGCTGGTGGTCGGCGGCGACCTTGCGGGCGTGGTCGACCAGCGCGGCCGGGACCGGCACCACCGGACGGGGCTTCGCGGTGGGCAGCGCCGGGGCTTCCTCGGCCGCCGGGACCGCTACGGCTTGAGGTTCCGGGTCCGGCTCAGCAGCGGTGACCGGTTCGGGCTCATGCTCCGGGTCCGGGGCGGAGGGTGCCGGCGCTTCCGGCTCCTGCCGAGTGGGTGAGTGGGCGAGGAGGGTGCCGCCCATGAAGGCCAGGGCGGGCCAGGCGGCGACGAGGATGCGCAGCCAGGCCGGGACGTCGTTCAGGTCGAGGAGTCCGGCGGTGGCGACGTTCGCGCCGAGCGAGGCGACCAGGGCGATGAGGAACCAGCACCAGGCGAGCCGGGACGGCCCGTCCGTACGTAGTCGACGCCAGGCGGCGACCAGGAGCAGGTCGACCGAGACCGGGTAGGCCCAGGCTTTCCAGCCGTCCTGTCCGGCAGCGGCGGCGAGGTCGTGCAGGTGGGCGAAGGACAGCGCCCCGGCGATGACGGCCTGGACCAGGACGGCGTCGACGCGGAGGCGGGCCATCACGGCTGCCCTCCCGGGTACTGGGGGCCGTCGGTGGGGTCGTAGCCGGGCGGGAAGATGCCGGGCGGGGGGTCGGGAAGGGAGACGGCCAGGGAGGGGCCGATGGCGTCGACGAAGGCGGGGTCGGCTCCATAGGTGTGGGCGTACAGGGCCAGGGCGCTGAGCAGCTGCACCGTGCGGTTGAAGTCCTCGCGGGTGTCCACGGGTGCACCTCCGGTTTCTGGCATGGCAGGGGTAGGGACTTGGCGCGAAGCGGTTGCGCCGACCGATCAGGTGGTGTGGCTCAGGCAGCGGCCGGGGCGGACTCGACTGCCGGGGCCGGAACCGGTGTGAGGGTGCCGAGCGCGGGCCGGAACGGGGCGAGGGCGGGAAGGTCCGGGGTCAGGTCGGCGTGCCGATTGCAGATATTCACGGCCTGCCGCAGCGAGGTGTGCGGGGCGCGGATGCGGGCCCAGCCGCCGGTCGAGTCGCCGGTGATGGCGACGCCGGGGGTGTCGGTGGGGATTTGGATGGCGGCGAGGACGGCGTCCGGGGCGATGTCGCCGAGGGCCATGTTCGCGGAGGATTCGTCGTTGACGCGGTGGGCGGTGCGGCCGGTGAGCTGGGCGCGGAGCATGGTGATGCCCTTGCCGAGTTCGGAGCCGAAGCGCTGCCCGCAGATCTCCAGGTAGATGCCGGCCGCGCGACCGAGCTGGGCGAGCCGGGCCAGGGCGGTGATGATGCGGTCCCGCCGCTTCTCCTCCTCCTTCGTCGCGAAGAGGGCGAGTTCGGCGACTTCGTCGACCAGGACCACCATGGGCACCGGGCGCAGTCCTTCGGGCAGGTCCCAGATGTCGGCGGCGATCTCCGCATCCGGCACGTCAGCAGTGATCCGCTGCTCGGCCCGGATGAGCTGGTAGACGTCCTCCATGTGGGACACCAGCGCGTCGAGGAGTTCAGCGGCGGTGTCGGGGTTGTCGGCGAGCGCGGAGAACCGGCGGGCCAGCGGGAACAGCTCGACGCCCTGCTTGCAGTCGATGCCGACCAGGGCGACGTGCTGCGACGCGAGGGCGGCGACGAGGTTGCGCTGATAGACCGACTTCCCGGACTCCGTAGCCCCCAGGGTGAGGGCGTGCGGAACGGCGCGGTAGTCGCGGTAGTGGACGGCCCCGTCTTCACGCAGGGCAACCGGGACCCGCATCGGTCGGGTGTCGACCACGGCAGGCATCTGCACGCGCTTGAGTACGTCGTAGCCGGTCATGCGCAGCTCGACCACACCCGAGCGCAGCTCACGAGAGGTCACGCCGTACATGGCGAATGAGTGCCGCAGCCGATCACATGAGGCGGCCACGTCGAAGGCGTCCTGACCGGGGCGGAGCTTGAGCCGGAGCACCAGGCCGGTTCGGGTTACTCGGACCCGCAGAATGCGCGGGGCACGGGGTCCGGGAACGGGGCGGTTCGTCATCCGGGCCAGCGTCAGTCGCCAGCGAGGGGCCGGGACGGTGAGGCCGCAGGCGTCCATGACCGAGCCGTACCGGACCAGGACCCGCAGCGCGGCGAGGGTGACCCCGAAGGTCAGCCAGTACCAGGCGGGGCGCCGCCACCGCAGGAGACCCGCAGCGGCGACGACCAGCACCAGGGCGACGATCAGCCACGTCATGGCTCAGGCCGCCTTCGAGGCCGAGTCCGCAGCGGTCAGCGAGGTCACCGCGACTGCGCGGAAGGCGATGCCGTGCCGCTTCTGGCCGTTGAACTCGTTCTCCCACGGCGAGGCGACCAGGCCGGTCAGGATCACCGGGGTGCCCATGTCCAGGTCCTCGGAGACGCCGGACTGCGGGACGGTGAGCTTGAGGATCTCCACCTCGTCGGGCGTGGAGAACATGACCTCCACGACCATCAGGGTGGCACCGTCCTTGTCGGTGGCGATCTCACCGGTACGGCGGTCCTTCACCTTGGGCTGCGGGGCCTTGGCGACCATCACGGTGGCGTTGGCGGTGTCCACGGGGATCTGACGCATCGTCTTGTCTCCTGTTGCGGTGAGGTGTTGACCGACATCCCGTCGGTGAGATCAGGAGACCGTGAGAAGGGGTGGACGCATCACCGCCCGTATGGACGTTTAGGGACGTCTGAGGTACCGTCAAAACGTCCTAGCCGTGAGAAGGGGTGGACGCATCACCGCCCGTATGGACGTTTAGGGACGTCTGAGGTACCGTCAAAACGTCCTAGCCGTCCGAGTGAAGGGCACGTCATGGCGAACGAGCGTCTGCGCGCGGCGATTTCAGCGAAGGGCGAGACGATTCAGTCCGTTGCCGAGCACGTCGCAGTGGACCCCAAGAGCGTCGAACGGTGGATCACCACCGGCCGCACTCCGCACCGCGGGCACCGCTGGAAGGCGGCGAGCTTCCTCGGAGTCGACGAGGTCTACCTCTGGCCGTCCGTGGAGAAGCAGGCGGAGAAGGCCAGCACGTCCGAGCTGATCACGTACTACCCGCACCGTGGTGCGGTGCCCGCCCCGCTCTGGTCATCCCTGATCGAGAAGGCGACGGATCAGGTCGACGTCCTCGTGTACGCCGGACTCTTTCTCTTCGACAGCAACCCGGACCTGCCCGACCAACTGGGCGAGAAGGCGAAGGCCGGCGCCCAGGTCCGCATCCTGCTCGGGGACCCCGACTCCGAAGCGGTCCGCCAGCGCGGCGAAGAGGAGGGCATCGGTGGTGACCTGGCCGCACGTGCCCGCATCACCCGGCGCTACCTCGAGCCCGCCATGTCGACGCCCGGCGTCGAAGTCCGGTTGCACGACACGATCCTCTACAACTCGATCTACCGGTTCGACGAGGACGTTCTTGTGAACCCGCATGTTCTCGGAGCTCCCGCCGGTCAGAACCCGGTGATGCACTTCCGGTACCTCCCCGGAGCGCGGACCTTCCGGCACTACATGCGGAGCTTCGACTACGCATGGGAGCGGGGCCGGGAGGCATAGCAGGGTCCGGACGTGCAACGCTGAACACATGGCCCGTGTCGACTACTTCAACGATCCCAACGCCCCGAAGGCGAACAGCCTCGTCCCCTCCGTGACCGCCGTGGCGCGCAATGAGGCCGGAGAGGTCTTGCTGATTCACAAGACCGACAACGACCTCTGGGCCTTGCCCGGTGGCGGCGTCGACCTGGGCGAGTCGGCCCCAGACGCAGCCGTGCGCGAGACGAAGGAAGAGACCGGCTTCGACGTGGAGGTGACCGGCCTCGTCGGCATCTACACCAACCCAGGCCACGTCATGGCGTACGACGACGGAGAGGTCCGCCAGCAGTTCTCGATCTGCTTCCAGGCCCGCATCACCGGCGGTGAGCTGCGGACGAGCAGCGAGAGCAAGGAAGTGGCGTTCGTCGACCCGAGCAGGCTGGACGAGCTGAACATCCATCCGTCGATGCGCATGCGGATCGAGCACGGCCTGGCCGACTGGGCGGAGCCCTACATCGGCTGATGCGCCATGCGGTCGCGGGTCCGCTCGACAGCGCCCTGGAGGTACGGCCGTGCCTTGCTGATCGCGTTGTGCACCTCGCTGCCCGGCTCGTAGCGGACGAGGATCTCGTCAATCCGGGTGTCGAAGTCGAAGGACTGCCCGGCGGGGCCGGTCGTCATGTCAGCGAAGATCAGTGCGTCCAGGACAGGGGAGTCTTCCCGCTCGTAGACGGCCAGCTCTGGCGAGAGCCCGCGTTGCTCCGCCTCGTACACGGCTCCGGAATGGTGAGCGACCAGCCGCACCAGGCGCGCCGGCGCACCCAGCGATTCGAGGTACCGAGCACCGTCGAGGGGATGGAAGCCGGTGTCACGCAGCTCGGGGGCGTAGCCGATGTCATGCAGCCACGCAGCAGCGACGAGGAGATCCCGGTCCGCCTCGGACACAGCCGCGGATGCCTCGCGCGCCCGAGCGGCCACGGCCTGAGTGTGCAGCCAGCGGTTCCCGAGCGGAGGAAGCAGGGACTCGGCGAGTTCGGCCGCTCCCTGGGGCGTGTCCAGTGCAGAAGGCATGCATGGAACGTTAGCCGAGGCGAGCAGAGAGCCGACAGGCCACGATCGGGGCGGTTGCCGATCATGGGTGCGGTAAGACTTTCCCTACGTTCATCAAGGCCCGCGCACGGCGCGGGCGCGCGCCGCCTCTGCGGCGCGGCCTGCCTCCTGTCTGCGCCCCGGCTGGCCGCGCCCGGCGGCGCGCTCGGCGGCTGCGGGCATGAAGTGGGAGACACCCTCTGTGGCTGGGGCGGCCGGCTCCACGGCTTTAGGCAGCCACTTTGGGGCGAGCCTCTAAGATCATGGCCCCAACGTCGTGCTTTAACGGGCAGGTCCACAGACTGCCCGACTCGCCGGAAGCTTACGGGGCCATGATCACTCGCCCCAAAGCAGCTCCAGCCCAAAGCCGCTCCACCGACCTAATTTCCCAGCGGCGGCGGTAGAGCTGCAATTTCCATCATCGAGAGGAGAGCAAGTGGCGCACTCTTTTCGTGATTTCTTGGATTCGATCAGTAGCTTCGGCTAGGTAGCTGGAGGCTGGCACATCCCTCCCGTGAACCACATTGTTACGAACCCTGCGCAGCAGATCGATTTCGTGGCGAGTCTCCGTGTCCAGCATCGGTAGACGGTCGAGGAGCCTGAAGATCGGTGGTGCGATCCGCTCGCCATCTTCCTGTGGTGCTAGGTTGCGCAAAGACTCTTCTAGCTCTACCCAGCTTGTAAGGAAATGACCGATCTGTTGATGCATTCGTGCGCTTTGAGAAAGGGGATCAAGTGAAGCGGTATCTGCGTCAACTTGAACCATGTTGAAGTGCTCGTATCGCGAAGGGTCTTCGGCGAGAAGGGCATCGATGACCTGCTCTGCGAGAGGGCGCATCTCGACGTTGTCGTGCAGTGATGCTAGATACGGAGCCAGATCGGCAGGTGACTCTTTTTCCAGTTTCCTCAAGAAATTGAACAGCAGGTCAACTCGTCCTAGGCCCGAGTCTCCAACCGGCTCGTTCAAAATCTTCCCCGCCTGGCTCAATAGATATGCAGCCAACTCGTAGTGGTTGAGGAATCGTCCGCTCCTGGCGACTCGATTCTCACTCGCTTCTTGCAGCATTTTGAGCGACATCTCGCCAGCGATCACCAGTCCATTGAGTTGGTCTAGGATCGCTTTTTCTGCGTCGGACAATTCGCCCGACAGTGGCTTATAGTCGAGATCGTGCTCAACCTCTGACCATGCGTGCATAAGTACTGAAGCGACCTGCACTTCGACACGCGCCTTCGCGTATCGCTTATCCAAATCGACTAGCTCGCGTTCCTTTAGTCTAACTCGATAGTGGGTCGCCGAATATCCGGAAAACTCTTTTCCAGGTGGCCTCTCGTTCGATTCGGGAAAATCTTTTTTCTCCGTCACATCGAGCAGGCGATTGACGGCCTTTTCTACCTGGTCTTGTTCACCTGGAAAATAGAGCGCGATGCGGACGCCCGCCAAATCGACGATATCGTCGTAGACGTCTTCTACAGTGGTGTAGTTCTTTCTAGGTGCTCGTTGGCGGCACTTTTCTTCTAGGCGTTTGATGTCCTTCGCGCGGTGAGTGACGATACAGCGGACACCTGACTCCTTGAGGTCCCTTCCCAGGGCTTGAGCAACTAATTCTGCTGCCCGGTTGTAGAAGTCGTACTCCTTTGCGTAGCGTGCAAGGAAGTGATCAACGATTTCCATGGCTCCCCCACAGGTACAGCTTCAGCTTTTCGGTTCTGCTCCTACGCGTACACGTAGGATGCCGTAAGGAGGGGCTGGCGCGGAGGGTGAACGCCCTACAAGGTGCCCTTGTAGGGCTGACCTACGCCAGCTTGAAGCGGAGGTCACGGTCAAGTTCCCTCTGAGCGGAGAGTCGCGTGCCGCAGATTGTGCCCGCGACCGCTGAGCCAGCCCCTGGGCCGTCCCTGGGCCGTCCGAGGTCGACCAACGCTGACAGACGGCACCCACGGGTGACCACCCCCACCCCGCTCTGGCCTGGGCTCCCCGAGTCGATCTGCGACACTGGTACAGCCATGCCTAAGCCCGGAGAACTCACGTTCGTCGCTCCCCGCGGAGCCAAGAAGCCGCCGCGGCATCTTGCTGATCTCTCGCCCGCGGAGCGTAAGGAAGCCGTTGCGGAGATCGGTGAGAAGCCGTTTCGCGCCAAGCAGCTCTCGCAGCACTACTTCGCGCGGTACGCGCACGACCCCGCGGAGTGGACCGACATTCCCGCGGGGGCGCGGGAGCGGTTGCGGGAGGCGTTGCTGCCCGACCTGATGACCGTCGTGCGGCATCTGTCGACCGACGCGGGGGCCACCCGCAAGACGCTGTGGCGGCTGTTCGACGGGACGCTCGTCGAGTCGGTGCTGATGCGGTACCCGGACCGGGTGACCATGTGCATCAGCTCGCAGGCGGGGTGCGGGATGAACTGCCCGTTCTGCGCGACGGGGCAGGCGGGGCTGGACCGGAATCTGTCCACCGCCGAGATCGTCCACCAGATCGTGGACGGGATGCGGGCGCTCCGGGACGGCGAGGTGCCCGGCGGGCCCGCGCGGCTGTCCAACATCGTCTTCATGGGGATGGGCGAGCCGCTCGCCAACTACAAGCGGGTCGTGGGGGCCATCAGGGCGCTCACCGACCCGGCGCCGGACGGGCTCGGGCTGTCGCAGCGCGGGATCACCGTGTCGACGGTCGGTCTGGTGCCCGCCATCCACCGCTTCTCCGACGAGGGCTTCAAGTGCCGGCTGGCGATCTCCCTGCACGCCCCGGACGACGAGCTGCGCGACACCCTCGTCCCCGTGAACACGCGCTGGAAGGTGCGTGAGGTGCTCGACGCCGGGTTCGACTACGTCGAGAAGTCGGGCCGCCGGCTCTCCATCGAGTACGCCCTCATCCGGGACATCAACGACCAGGCATGGCGGGGCGACCGGCTCGGCCGGCTGCTGCGCGGCAAGCCCGTGCACGTCAACCTGATCCCGCTGAACCCGACGCCCGGCTCCAAGTGGACCGCCTCGCGGCCCGAGGACGAGAAGGCGTTCGTCGAGGCCATCGCCGCGCACGGGGTGCCGGTGACCGTCCGGGACACCCGGGGCCAGGAGATCGACGGCGCCTGTGGTCAGCTCGCGGCCACGGAGAGGTAATCTGGCCACGTACCATCACATCTTCATATTCCGACAGGGGAGCGCCACAGCGCTGAGAGTGCGGCAAGCGGGCCGCAGACCCTCTGAACCTCGCCCAGGTCATTCTGGGTAGGAAGTTCGGTCACTACTCAAGCTGTTGCGCCCTGCCCAGGAGCCCTCACGGACTCTCGGGCAGGGCCGCGTCTCTTCCTGGTCAACTCCAGGAGGAAATCCAGTGCATTTCAAGACGTTCGCGGCCGCGGCCGTGGGACTCGGTCTCGTCACGCTGACCGCCTGCGGTTCGTCCGCGGGGGACGACGGCGGCTCCGAGGGGTCCAAGACCGTCACGCTCGTCAGCCACTCCTCGTGGGCCGTGTCCAAGGACGTGCTCGCCGCCTTCGAGAAGGAGTCCGGGTACAAGGTCCGCGTCCTGGAGGACGGCGACGCGGGGCAGGCCGTCAACAAGGCCGTGCTCACCAAGGACAACCCGCAGGGCGACGTGTTCTTCGGCGTCGACAACACCCTGCTCTCCCGCGCCCTCGACAACGGCCTCTTCCAGCCCTACGAGGCCAAGGGGCTCGACCAGGTCGACACCCGCTTCCAGCTCGACGCCGGCAAGCACCGGGTCACGCCCGTCGACTACGGCGACATCTGCGTCAACTACGACAAGCAGTACTTCGCCGACCACAAGCTGGCCCCGCCCACCTCCTACGACGACCTGATCAAGCCCGCCTACAAGAACCTCCTCGTCACCGAGAACGCCTCCACCTCCTCGCCCGGCCTCGGCTTCCTGCTGGGCACCGCCGCCGCGTACGGCGACGACGGCTGGGAGGGCTATTGGAAGAAGCTCAAGGCCAACGGCGTGAAGGTCGTCGACGGCTGGGACCAGGCGTACAACGACGAGTTCTCCGGCTCGGCCGGCGGCAAGAAGGCCAAGGCGGACCGCCCGCTCGTCGTGTCGTACGCCTCCTCGCCGCCCGCCGAGGTGATCTACGGCGACCCGAAGCCGGCCACCGCGCCGACCGGGGTGGCGACCGGCACCTGCTTCCGGCAGGTGGAGTTCGCGGGCCTGCTGAGCAACGCCCGCAACGCCGAGGGCGGCAAGGCGCTGATCGACTTCCTGATCGGCAAGAGGTTCCAGGAGGACATGCCGCTCAACATGTTCGTCTACCCGGTCCTCAAGGGCGCCGCCGTGCCCGCCGAGTTCACCCAGTACGGTCCCGCCGCCGAGAACCCCGCGACGATGGACCCGGCGAAGATCGCCGCAGACCGTGACCAGTGGGTCAAGTCGTGGACCTCGCTCGTACTGAAGTAGCCGCCCGGCGGCGCGGGAACGCGGCGCGGCTGGGGCTGATGGCCCTGCCCGTCGCGTTCTTCGGGCTGTTCTTCGCCTACCCCGTCGCCGCGATCCTCGCGCGCGGCCTCAGGGTCGACGGGGTGTGGCGGCTCGGCCGGCTGGGCGAGGTCCTGGCGCAGTCCGACATCCGCCACGTCCTGTGGTTCACCACCTGGCAGGCGCTCGCCTCCACCGTCCTCACCCTGCTGATCGCGCTGCCCGGCGCCTACGTCTTCGCCCGCCTGGACTTCCCCGGGAAACAGGTGCTGCGGGCGGTCGTCACCGTGCCGTTCGTGCTGCCGACGGTCGTCGTCGGTACGGCGTTCCTCGCGCTCGTCGGCCGCGGCGGACTCCTCGACGAGCTGTGGGGCGTACGCCTCGACACCACCGTCTGGGCGATCCTGCTGGCGCACGTCTTCTTCAACTACGCCGTCGTCGTACGGACCGTGGGCGGGCTGTGGGCCCAGCTCGACCCCCGGCAGGAGGAGGCCGCGCGGCTGCTCGGCGCCTCCCGGCTGCGTGCCTGGCGCACGGTCACCCTGCCCGCGCTCGGGCCCGCCGTCGCCGCCGCCGCGCTCATGGTGTTCCTGTTCACCTTCACCTCCTTCGGTGTGGTGCAGATCCTGGGCGGGCCGACCTTCTCCACCCTGGAGGTGGAGATCTACCGGCAGACCTCCGAGATCTTCGACCTGTCCACGGCGGCCGTGCTCACCGTCGTCCAGTTCGCCGCCGTCGGCGCGATCCTCGCCGTGCACGCCTGGACCGTACGGCGGCGGGAGACCGCGCTCCGCCTGGTGGACGCCTCGGGCACGGCCCGGCGGCCGCGCGGGGCCGGACAGTGGGCGCTGCTGGCCGGGGTGCTCGCGAGCATCGCCTTGCTGCTCGTGCTGCCGCTCGCCGTCCTGGTGCAACGGTCCTTCGACGCGCCGGACTTCGCCTACTACCGGGCCCTGACGAGCACCGAGGGCAATGTCTTCCTGGTGCCGCCGATCGAGGCGGTCGGCAACTCGCTGGAGTACGCCCTCGCCGCGACCGCCATCGCGGTGGTGATCGGCGGACTGGCCGCCGCCGCGCTCACCCGGCGGGACGCCGGACGGCTGGTGCGGGGCTTCGACGCGCTGCTGATGCTGCCGCTCGGCGTCTCCGCCGTGACCGTCGGCTTCGGCTTCCTGATCGCCCTGGACGAGCCCCCGCTGAACCTGCGCGCCACCTGGATCCTCGTGCCCCTCGCGCAGGCCCTGGTCGGTGTCCCCTTCGTCGTACGGACCATGCTGCCCGTGCTGCGGGCCGTGGACGGACGGCTGCGGGAGGCGGCCGCGGTGCTGGGGGCGTCGCCGTGGCGGGTGTGGCGGGAGGTGGACCTGCCGATGGTGCGGCGGGCGCTGCTGGTGGCCGCCGGGTTCGCGTTCGCGGTGTCGCTCGGGGAGTTCGGCGCAACCGTGTTCATCGCGCGCCCCGACAACCCGACCCTGCCGGTCGCCGTGGCCAAGCTGCTCGGCCGCGCCGGGGAACTGAACTACGGCCAGGCGATGGCCCTTTCGACGATTCTGATGCTGGTGTGCGCGGTGGCCCTGCTGGTCCTGGAGCGGCTGCGGACCGACCGGACGGGGGAGTTCTGATGCTGCTGAGCCTCCAGGGCGCGACCGTGCGCTTCGGCGGGCGGGCCGTGCTCGACGCCGTCGGCCTCGACGTCGCCGAGCACGAGACCGTGTGTGTGCTCGGGCCCAGCGGCAGCGGCAAGTCCACGCTGCTGCGCGCGGTCGCCGGACTCCAGCCCCTCGACTCCGGGCGGGTGCTGCTCGACGGCCGCGACCAGTCCGGAGTGCCCGCGCACAAGCGGGAGTTGGGCCTGATGTTCCAGGACCACCAGCTCTTCCCGCAGCGGGACGTCGGCGCCAACGTGGCCTTCGGGCCGCGTATGCACGGTGTCCCGAAGGGGCAACGGCAGGCTGTGGTGGGGGAGTTGCTGGAGCTGGTCGGGCTGCCCGGTGCCGCCCGGCGGGCCGTGGCCTCGCTCTCCGGCGGCGAACAGCAACGCGTCGCGCTCGCCCGCGCCCTGGCGCCCCGACCCCGGCTGCTCATGCTCGACGAGCCGCTCGGCCAGCTCGACCGCTCGCTGCGGGAGCGGCTGGTCGTCGAACTGCGCGAGCTGTTCGGCCGGTTGGGGACCACCGTGCTCGCGGTCACGCACGACCAGGGCGAGGCGTTCGCGCTCGCCGACCGCGTTGTGGTGATGCGGGACGGGCGGATCGCCCAGTCCGGTACGCCGCTTGAGGTGTGGCAGCGGCCGGCGGACGAGTTCGTGGCCCGGTTCCTCGGCTTCGACAACGTCGTGACGGCGACCGTCGCCGACGAGGTCGCGGTCACCCCGTGGGGCAAGGTCGCGGTGCCCGCCGGCTCCCCGCAGGGCCCGCGCACCCTGCTGGTGCGCCCCGCCGGGGTCCTGCTGACCGACGCCGAGGACGGCCTGCGCTGCACGGTCCTCGCCCGCACCTTCAAGGGCACCCATGTCACCGTACGGCTCCGGCCGGAGGGCGCGCCGGCCCTGGAGGCGGCGTGCGCGCTGCGGGAGGCGCCGGAGGTCGGGGACACGGTCGGGGTGACCTTCGACCGGGCGGAGACCGTCGTCCTCGCCGACGGGGCGTACGCCCCCTGAGCGGAAAGAACGGCCCGCCCCCCGTCGAGGGGAGCGGGCCGTTTCGTGTGCGGGGATCAGCGGTCGCCGGAGCCCCGGCGGCGCAGGCCGAAGAACACCGCGCCGCCGCCGAGGACGACGAGGAGTGCCGCGATGCCGACGATCAGGCCGGTGTTGGAACTGGCGCCGGTCTCGGCCAGGTTGGACTGCTGAGCGGCCGGCTGGACGTCGTTGCCCGCCGGGGCGGGCGTGGCCTCGCCACCGGCCGACGGCTCGGACGGCGCCGGGGACTCGGTGTCCGCCGACTCCGAGGGGGAGGCGGAGGGAGTCGCCGAGGGGGTGCCGGACGGGGTGCTCGACGGGGTCGACGGCGTCGTCGTGTCGTCGGCCTTGCACGCCTTCGCGGGGGTCTTCAGGAACGGGTCGATGTCGGCGCTGACCAGCTTCTTGGACTTCGTGCCGGCCTCGATGTGGACCCGGTAGACGGCGTTCGGCTCCCAGTCCTCCGCGAAGGATATGGTCGCGCCCTTCGCGGTGCCCTTGACGGTCTGGGCGGTGCCGACCTGGCGGACGTCGGCGTTGTTGTTCTCCAGGAAGACGGTGACCTCGGCGGTGACGCCCGACGGGTCCTTGTCCGTGACGGTGATGACGCCCTTGTCGCCGTCACAGGCGGCGGTGGCGGAGAAGTCGCCGATCGTGCACGCGAACGCGGAGCTGGCGGTGCCGAATGCGAGGGCGGCGGACGCGGCGGCGACGCCGAGGGCGCGAACGGAGCGCGCGGCGGTACGGCGGGAAAGGGACACGTTTGTCCTTACGGGGAGCGCAACTGCGGGGGGTGGAGGGGGAGATGGCGCCCCCGGTGAAGCCGAGTGCGTCACCATCCCCAGCAGGCTCACAGGTCTATAAGCGTTCCATAAGAAGTGTCAATCCATGGACCCCTGTGAACTCCCCGGCTTTGCCCGCTCATTAACCGCCGGGACGTTTCAACGCCCTCCCCCTCGGCCCCCGATCAGCCCTCGACCGCCGTCGGGTCCATCCAGATGATCTCCCAGGTGTGCCCGTCGAGGTCGTCGAAGGCGCGGCCGTACATGAAGCCCATGTCCTGGGTCTCGCCGCTCGGGGTGGCGCCCAGGGCGAGGGCGCGGTCGACCAGTTCGTCGACCTTGTCGCGGCTCTCGGCGCTCAGCGCGATGAGGGCCTCGCTGGTCTTCGTGGCGTCCGCGATCTCCTTCTTGGTGAAGGTGGCGTAGAACGGCTTGGTGAGCAGCATCGCGACGATGGTGTCGCTGATCACCACGGATGTCGCGTTCTCGTCGCTGAACTGCGGGTTGATCGTGTAGCCCAGTTCCGTGAAGAACTTCTTGGAGGCGTCGAGGTCGTTCACGGGCAGGTTGACGAAGATCATCTGCTGGTAGGCCGGGGCGGTCATCGGGTCTCTCCCATCGAGCGGTGTGCGTCGTGTGCGTGCTGTTCGCAGGGGTAGACCGGGGGCGCCGGCGGAACTCATCGGCGGGCGCCGGGATTTCTCTCAGCGGGCCAGTGGGAGCGCCGCGAGTTCGGCCACGACCAGGGTGAGCGGGACGAACAGCGCGAGGAGCGCGCCGGTGCGCAGGGCGGCGGCGCTGCGCAGGGTCTTGGTGGGGGCGCCGAGGCGCAGCAGGGCGGCGGTGGTCTCGGCGCGGGCCTGGCGGGCCTCCACGGCGGCGGTGACGAGCGTGGCGACGGTGCTGCCGGCGACGACCAGCGCGCCGAGCGTGGTGAGCGGGCCGAAGGCCGGGTCGGAGGGGTCGTAGAGGACGGCCATCGTGTACGCGCCGGAGGCGACCGCGCAGACCACGCCCAGGGGGCGGCCGATGCGGGCGGACTCCTCCATCAGGCCGCGGCCCGCGAGCAGGCGCAGGGCGCCGGGGCGGACCGCCTGGAGGAGGCGGCCGCACAGATGGGTGAGGCCGGGTCCGGCGAGGGCGAGGCCGACCGCGGTGAGGGTCCAGCCGAGGAGGACCGCGGCGGGGCCGGTGGGCAGGCCGGTGGGGAGGGGGACGTCGGCGCCGGTGGCGGTGCGGCTGGCGTACCCCTCGACGGCGAGCCCGGCGGCGAGGAGGGCGGCGCCCCAGGGCAGGGCCGTGGGGTCGGGACGCTCGATCCGGGACTCGGGGGTGGCGGCCGGCTCGGCGGCCGGGACCGCTTCGGATGCGGAGGGTGCGTCGGTTGCGTCGGTTGCGGCCCGTACCTGGTCGTCGCCGGTCCGCGGTCCGGGCGTCGCCCGCCCTGTCCCGGTGCCCCCGGGCCGTAGCGCCCCGGCCGTGCCGAACAGCTTCGGGGCCGCCGCGCGGGCGGCGAGGCGGGTGTCCCGGGGCCGGAGCATCAGGGCCACGGACACCGAGGAGGCGAGCGGGACCAGGGCGAGCAGGGTGAGGGTGGCCGGCAGCGGGAGGGAGGCGTCGGCGGCCAGGAAGTCGGCGGCGGCGCCGTCGAAGGGCATGCCGGTGAGGTCGCCGCGCAGATGCAGGAAGAGCAGCAGGGCCAGCATGGAGCCGAGCAGCGTGGACAGGGCCGTCGTGGTCGCCGAGACGGCCATCAGCCGGACCGGGCCCAGGCCGATCGCCGCCAGTCCCGGGCGGGGCCGGGTGCCGGGGTCGGTGCGGGCCACGGCCAGCGCGAAGTAGACCGTCGCGGCCAGCGGGATCACGCACCAGGCGAGGCGGAGCACGGACGTCGCCGACGCCTCGGGGTGGGTCAGCGCGTGGCCGAGGGTGCACAGCAGCAGGAAGCCGGTGCCCGCCGAGGCCGCCGCGACCAGCAGACGGCGCAGTTGGACGGCGGGGTGGGCGCTGCGGCTCAGACGGAGAGCGAGCATGGGGCGCCCCGGCCTTCCGGCTCCGTGACCGGCGGGAGGTGGACGGTGGTGACGCGGCGCCCGTCCATGAGGGAGACCGTGCGGTCGGCGAGGGCCGCGGTCTCCGGGTCGTGGGTGGCCAGGACGACGGTGATGCCGTGCGAGCGGGCGGCGGTGGTGAGGGTGCGCAGGACGTGGTTGCGGTCGGCGCGGTAGAGGGGGGCCGTCGGCTCGTCGGCGAAGAGGACGGAAGGGGCGGGGGCCAGCGCCCGGGTGATGCAGACCCGCTGGCGTTCGGCCTGGGTGAGTTCGTCGGGGCGGTGCCGGGCCCGGTCGCCGATGTCGAGGCGCTCCAGCCACTCCATGGCGGCCGCCTTGGCGCGGCGGCGGCTGGTGCCGCGCAGCATCAGGGGGAGGGCGGCGTTCTCCCAGACGTTCAGCTCGGGGACCAGGACGGGTGCCGGGTCGATCCAGCCGAAGCGGTCGCGGCGCAGCCGTTCGCGGGCCATCGGGCCCATGGTGTGCACGGGGACGCTGTTGAACCACACCTCGCCGCGCTGGGGGGACACCATCCCGGACAGACAGTGCAGCAGGGTCGTCTTGCCGCTGCCGCGCGGGCCGCTGACGGCGAGGATCTCGCCCTCGCGCACGCCCAGCGAGACGCCGACGAGGGCGGGTGAGCCGTCCCGGTGGGTGAAGTGCAGGGAGCGTGCCCAGAGCACGTCGTTGTCCGGCGGGGCCTCCATGGGCGTACACCTCGGTTCAGATCTGTGGTTCCCGTGCGATCCCCCGTCCGGGGGAACGAAGACGGGGCCGATCGGTCACGAGCACGCTAGGCAGGCACGAGGGGCGGTCCGGACAGCACACGGCCCCGGTCGTCCGTTTCTCACTCGAACGGACGCCACCGGGGCCGGTGTTGATCATCCAGAAGGAAGATCAGTGCGCGTTGCTCACAGCTTGGTCCAGGCCTCCGAGAGGGTCGCGCGCAGGATCTGCTCGATCTCGTCGAAGGTCCCCTGGTCGGAGATCAGCGGCGGGGCGAGCTGGATGACCGGGTCGCCGCGGTCGTCGGCACGGCAGTACAGGCCGTTCTCGAAGAGCGCCTTGGAGAGGAAGCCGTAGAGCACGCGCTCGGTCTCCTCGTCGTTGAACGACTCCTTGGTGGCCTTGTCCTTCACCAGCTCGATGCCGTAGAAGAAGCCGTTGCCGCGGACGTCGCCGACGATCGGCAGGTCGTGCAGCTTCTGGAGGGTCTGGAGGAAGGCGCCCTCGTTGTCGAGCACGTGCTGGTTGAGGCCCTCGCGCTCGAACAGGTCGAGGTTGGCGAGGCCCACCGCGGCCGACACCGGGTGGCCGCCGAAGGTGTAGCCGTGCAGGAAGGTGTTGTCGCCCTTGTAGAACGGCTCGGCCAGCCTGTCGGAGACGATGCACGCGCCGATCGGGGAGTAGCCCGAGGTCATGCCCTTGGCGCAGGTGATCATGTCCGGGACGTAGCCGAACTTGTCGCAGGCGAAGGTGGTGCCGAGGCGGCCGAAGGCGCAGATGACCTCGTCCGAGACGAGCAGCACGTCGTACTGGTCGCAGATCTCGCGGACCCGCTGGAAGTAGCCGGGCGGGGGCGGGAAGCAGCCGCCCGCGTTCTGCACCGGCTCCAGGAAGACGGCGGCGACGGTCTCCGGGCCCTCGAACAGGATCTGCTGCTCGATCTGGTCGGCGGCCCAGCGGCCGAACGCCTCGGGGTCGTCGCCGTAGATCGGGGCGCGGTAGATGTTGGTGTTCGGCACCTTGTGCGCGCCCGGGACGAGCGGCTCGAAGGGGGCCTTGAGGGCCGGCAGGCCGGTGATGGACAGGGCGCCCTGCGGGGTGCCGTGGTAGGCGACCGCGCGGGAGATGACCTTGTACTTGGTCGGCTTGCCCTGGAGCTTGAAGTACTGCTTGGCGAGCTTCCAGGCGGTCTCGACCGCCTCGCCGCCGCCGGTGGTGAAGAAGACCTTGTTGAGGTCGCCGGGCGCGTGGTGCGCGAGCCGCTCGGCGAGTTCCACGGCCTTGGGGTGGGCGTAGGACCACACCGGGAAGAACGCCAGCTCCTGGGCCTGCTTGAAGGCGGTCTCCGCCAGCTCCGTGCGGCCGTGACCGGCCTGCACCACGAACAGGCCCGCGAGACCGTCGAGGTACCGCTTGCCCTTGTCGTCGTAGATGTAGGTGCCCTCGCCCCGGACGATGGTCGGGACGGGGGAGTTCTCGTACGAGGACATGCGGGTGAAGTGCATCCACAGGTGGTCGTACGCGGTGCGGCTGAGGTCCTTGGTGCTCACGGTTATCGGGTCCTCACGGTTATCGGGTTCCCCACATGTAGGTCTGCTTCTTCAGCTTCAGGTAGACGAAGCTCTCGGTGGAGCGCACGCCGGGCAGGGCCCGTATGCGCTTGTTGATGACGTCCAGCAGGTGGTCGTCGTCCTCGCAGACGATCTCGGCGAGGATGTCGAACGAGCCCGCGGTCATCACCACGTACTCGACCTCCGCCATGTCGGTGAGCGCCTCGGCTATGGACTCCACGTCGCCCTCGACGTTGATCCCGACCATCGCCTGCCGCCGGAAGCCCACGGTGAGCGGGTCGGTGACGGCGACGATCTGCATCACGCCCTGGTCGAGCAGCTTCTGGACGCGCTGGCGCACGGCCGCCTCGGACAGGCCGACGGCCTTGCCGATCGCGGCGTAGGGCCGGCGGCCGTCCTCCTGGAGCTGTTCGATGATGGCGAGGCTGACGGCATCCGGGGAGCCGTTCCTGGACTCGCGGGAGTCCCGCTGCTCTGCGCTTCGACTGGCCACGACCTCACTGTGCACGACGTCTCGACAGTTCCGCAAGGCCGTTGCGATGAAATTCGTTGTTTACGTGACCGAAGCCTGCGGATTTCGCAGTCTTGGCGGGATCGGGGGTGTTGAAAACGTGGGGCGGCGGATTAGGGTGGATGTCTCAGCCCTTGGACACCCGCCACGGGGACCAGCCATGGGACAACCTGCGAACTTGGAGGAGCGGCAGTGAGCACCGAGCTGCGTCGTCTGCGCAACTACATCGACGGTGAGTTCCGGGACGCCGCCGACGGACGGACCACCGAGGTGGTCAACCCCGCGACCGGCGAGGCGTACGCGACCGCGCCGCTGTCCGGACAGGCGGACGTCGACGCCGCGATGGCCGCTGCCGCCGCGGCCTTCCCGGCCTGGCGGGACACCACGCCCGCCGAGCGCCAGAAGGCCCTGCTCAAGATCGCGGACGCGTTCGAGGAGCGGGCCGAGGACCTCATCGCGGCCGAGGTGGAGAACACGGGCAAGCCGATCGGGCTGACCCGCTCCGAGGAGATCCCGCCGATGGTCGACCAGATCCGCTTCTTCGCGGGCGCGGCCCGGATGCTGGAGGGGCGCTCGGCCGGCGAGTACATGGACGGCATGACCTCGATCGTGCGCCGTGAGCCGGTCGGCGTCTGCGCGCAGGTCGCGCCCTGGAACTACCCGATGATGATGGCCGTGTGGAAGTTCGCCCCGGCGCTCGCCGCGGGCAACACGGTCGTCCTCAAGCCCTCGGACACCACCCCGGCCTCCACTGTCCTGATCGCCGAGATCATCGGCTCGATCCTCCCCAAGGGCGTCTTCAACGTCGTCACCGGCGACCGCGACACCGGCCGGCTGATGGTCGAGCACCCGACCCCCGCGATGGCCTCCATCACCGGCTCCGTGCGCGCGGGCATGTCCGTCGCCGAGTCGGCCTCCAAGGACCTCAAGCGCGTCCACCTGGAGCTGGGCGGCAAGGCACCGGTCGTCGTCTTCGAGGACACCGACATCGCCAAGGCCGTCGAGGACATCTCCGTGGCGGGCTACTTCAACGCCGGCCAGGACTGTACGGCCGCCACCCGCGTCCTGGTCCAGGAGTCCATCCACGACGAGTTCGTGGCGGCGCTGGCCAAGGCCGCCGCCGAGACCAAGACCGGGCAGCCCGACGACGAGGACGTCCTCTACGGGCCGCTCAACAACCCCAACCAGCTCCAGCAGGTCTCCGGCTTCATCGAGCGGCTGCCCGCCCACGCCAAGGTCGAGGCCGGCGGCCAGCGGGTCGGCGACAAGGGCTACTTCTACGCCGCGACCGTCGTCTCCGGGCTCAAGCAGGACGACGAGATCATCCAGAACGAGGTCTTCGGACCGGTCATCACCGTCCAGTCCTTCACGGACGAGGACCAGGCCGTGGAGTGGGCCAACGGCGTCGACTACGCCCTCGCCTCCTCGGTGTGGACCAAGGACCACGGCCGCGCGATGCGCATGTCCAAGAAGCTCGACTTCGGCTGCGTGTGGATCAACACCCACATCCCGCTGGTCGCCGAGATGCCGCACGGCGGCTTCAAGAAGTCCGGCTACGGCAAGGACCTCTCGGGCTACGGCTTCGAGGACTACACGCGCATCAAGCACGTGATGACGTCCCTGGACGCGTAGCGCTCCGCGGGTCCACCCGCACAGTCCGGCCCCGGACGGGTTCACCCTCCCGTCCGGGGCCGGTGTGCGTGTTGGGGCGGGACGGGGGACGGGTGCCGCCCGGCGGGACGGGACTGGCTGGGCCGGGTCGTGGGGGTGCCGCCGGCAGGGAGGAGCGGGCCGCCTGGCTGGGACGGGAGGACGGGTGCCTGGCTGGGACGGGAGGACGGGTGTCGGGCCGGGGACGGGGGCCAAGTGCCGGGCTGGGGTAGGAAGCCGGGTGCGAGGACTGGAAGGCGGGTGCCGGGCCGGGAGCGTGCATGGCCGGAACGTGGACGTGCGTGCCGCCGGGCCGGGAGTGGAGGACGGGCGCCGGGCCGGGGGGTGCCGCCGGGATGGGAGGAGGGGGCCGCCTGGCCGGGACGGGAGGACGGGTGTCGGGCCGGGGCGTGGCCGGGGACGGGGGACCACGTGCTGGGCTGGGGATGGGGGGCACGTGCCGGGCGGGAGTGGGAAGACGGGTGCGAGGACAGGAAGGCGAGCGCCGGGTCGGGAACCGCATGCCTGGCCGGGACGTGGACTTGCGTGCCCGCCGGGCCGGGAGGGACTGGAGGACGGGTGCCGGGCGGGGACAGGGAGCCGCAGTGCCGGGCCGCGACGGGACCGCCGGGTCGGGACCGGAGCCGGGCCGTCGGGACGGGATGGGTCGGGACGGAAGCCGCCGGGTCGGGCAGGGACGGGAGTCGCCGGGTCGGGCTGGGACGGGAGTCGCCGGGTCGGGACGGGAGCTGGGGTGGCGGGTCGGTGATCGACAGGGTGTCGGGTTCCTGTCGGTGGGATCGACGCTGCGTCGATTGTTCCGGGGCGGGCCTCGCGGCATGCTGGCCGCGTGCCCCAGACTCCCTCGCTCCAGCGCGCCGTGTCCCGCCGCTCCCTGCTGCGTGCCCTCGGCGGCACCGCCGCTCTCGGCGCCCTCGCCGGCTGCGGGGTGCAGGCCGCGTACGTTCAGCCCGGCGACCGGGCCGGGGTCGACCTCTCCGCCACCGACAAGCGGCTGAACTGGGCCAACTGGCCGCTCTACATCGACACGGACGACGACGACTCGACGAAACGCCCCACGCTCGACGCCTTCGAGCGCTCCACCGGCATCAGCGTCGACTACGTCGAGGAGATCAACGACAACGACGAGTTCTTCGGCAAGATCAGCCCCGCGCTGATGAACCACCAGCAGACCGGCCGCGACCTCATCGTCATCAGCGACTGGATGTGCGCGCGGTTCGTCCGGCTCGGCTGGGTCCAGGAGATGGACCGGTCCGCCCAGCCCAACGTCGCCGCCCACCTGGACCCGCTGCTGCGCTCGCCCGCCTTCGACCCGGGCCGCGTCCACACCGTGCCCTGGCAGTCCGGCATCACCGGCATCGCCTACAACCGCCGCAAGCTGGGCCGCGACATCCACAGCGTCTCCGAACTGTGGGCCGGAGACCTCAAGGGCCGCGTCACCCTGCTGTCCGGCCTCGACGAGGCGTTCGCGCTGCTCATGCAGGGCAACGGCGTCGACATCACCCGCTGGACCGCCGACGACTTCCACACCGTGTGCGACCAGGTGGAGAAGAACGTCAAGCGGGGCCAGATCCGCCGCTTCACCGGCAACGACTACACCAAGGACCTGGTCAGCGGGGACGTCCTGGCCTGTCAGGCGTACTCCGGTGACGTCATCCAGCTCCAGGCCGACAACCCCGACATCCGCTTCGTCGTCCCCGAGGAGGGCGCGGAGCTGTGGTCGGACTCTCTGATGATCCCCGACCTCGCCCGGCACAAGACCAACGCCGAACGGCTCGTCGACCACTACTACGACCCCGAGGTCGCCGCCGAACTCGCGGCCTGGGTCAACTACGTCTGCCCGGTGCCCGCCGCCCAGGCCGTCCTCGCCGACTCCGACGACGAGGACACCGCCGCCCTCGCCGAGAACCCGCTGATCTTCCCCGACGCGACGATGCGCGAGCGCCTCGCGATCGCCCGGGACATCGAGTCGAAGGAACGCGTCGAGTTCACCAAGCGGTGGAACTCGATCGTGGGGCTCTGAGACCGGCGGCCCGCGTCTGACGGGCGGAAATCCGCTGGAGGGTCCCTTTCGCGCCGTCCTATAGTCCCCGCATGCGTGTCCCCTACCCCCGAACCCCTCATCTGCCCTGGTCACCGGGCGCCTCCGCCGACGATGTGCGGGTCGGTGGGCTGGGCGGGTTCGTGGGGCGGGAGGTCGTGGTCACCGAGAAGCTCGACGGGGAGAACACCACGCTGTACGCGGACGGGCTGCACGCGCGGTCCGTGGACTCCGCGCACCATCCGTCCCGTGCCTGGCTCAAGGCCCTGCACGGGCGGGTCGCGGACCGGATACCGGCGGGGTGGCGGGTCTGCGGGGAGAACCTGTACGCCCGGCACTCGATCCCCTACGACACCCTGGACGGCTATTTCTACGGCTTCTCCGTGTGGGACGAGCACGGCCGCTGTCTGGACTGGGACGCGACCGTACGGTTCCTGCGGGGACTCGGGGTGCCGCCGGTCCCGGTGCTGTGGCGCGGGGTGTTCGACGAACGGGCCCTGCGCAGACTGCGGGTGGAGACCGGACGGCAGGAGGGGTACGTCGTACGGACCGCCGACGGCTTCGCCCGGGAGGACTTCGCCGGGCGGCTCGCCAAGTGGGTGCGCCCTGGGCATGTGACGACGGGGACGCACTGGATGCACACCGCCGTCGTGCCCAACGGCCTCGGCCCGGCCGCCGCGCTGTGGGCCGTACGGTCCGGGGCGGCGCCGGATCCGGCGGGGCTCGCCGACCACCTGGGCGTGCCCGACCACGACCCGGCCGCGGCCGCAGCCGTCGTACCCCGGCTCGACGCGCTCGGGCGGCACGGGGACGCGCGGCTCGCCGGTGTGCTCGCCGCGCTGCTGCACCGCACGCCCCGGGCCCGGCTCGCGGCCCGGACCGTCGGCACCCTGGGCGTGCCGCTCGCGCGGCGGGTCGCCGACCTGGTGGGGCTGCACACCGCGCTGCACCGGCCGTACCCGGACGCGGAGCGGCGCGCCGGGCTGGTCCGGATGTCGTTCGCCGCCGACCTGGGCGTCCTGCACGCCGTCGCCGGAGCGGTCGCGCAGGAGAAGGACGCGCGGGAGCAGGTGGAGTGGTCCGCGCTGCACGCGGAGGAGTCCGGACTGCTCGGCGCGGCGCCGCTCGGGCCGCTGCGGACCGGGCTGCGCGAGGCGCTGGAGCGCGACGGGATCCGGGGCGCGGCGGCCGACCGCTGCTGGGCCGAGACCCGCGAGGCGTACGCCCGGGGGCGGGTCGCCACGGTCGGGGAGGCCGTCGCGGCGACCTGGCGGTGGCGCGACGGGGACTTCCCCCGGCTGGTGCACCTGGTGGGGCCGTCCGGCAGCGGCAAGAGCGCCTTCGCGGCCCGCCTGGACAGCACGGTCGTGTCCCTGGACGGGCTGCGCGCGGCGCGCGGCTCACGGGCGGACCAGAAGGCCAACGGGGAGGTGCTCCGGGAGGGCCTGGACCGGCTGGACACGGCCCTCGCGGGCGGCGGCACGGTCGTCTGGGACGCCACCTCGCTCAACCCGCACCAGCGGTCCCTGGTGCACAGCGTCGCCCGCCGCCGCGACGCGCTCATCACGCACGCCGTGCTGCTCACGGACGAGGACGAACTCGTACGGCGCAACGCCGGCCGCGCCCATCCCGTGCCGCCCGACGTGCTCACGGACCAGCTCCGCCGGTTCGTGCCGCCGTACCCCGGCCAGGCGCACCGCACCTGGTACGCGGGCGCGGACGGCGCCGTCGCCGACCGCGACGGCACACTGGAAGCGGACGGGGAGGACGTCTGATGCGCACCAGCGAGGAGATCTACCACCGGGTGCGCTGGGACGCGCGCTTCGACCCCGCGCGGTTCGTGCTCGGCGTCAACCAGCGCGGTGCCGCGCCCAAGCGGGTGCCGCTGCCGGCGTTCGTGCCGGGCGGCGAGATCCCCTGGCACCGGGTGCTGTTCGTGGAGGCGGACGGCGAGCTGGTGTGGGACCGCGCCACGGGGGTGGACCGGATCGACGAGTCCCGCGCCGGCCGGGTGCGCGACCCGCGGCGGCTGACGGCGCCCTTCTTCACCGCGCGCGTGCCGCACGCCTGGGACGCGGCCGCCGGACGCTGGACCCCGGCGGAGCCCGCCACCCGGGAGCCGGGCCCGGCCGGGGTGCGCGTGCTGACCTGGAACACGCTGTGGGACCGCTACGACAGCCACCGCATCGACACCGCCCTGCGCCGCCCGCTGCTGCTGGCGGCCCTGGAGCGCGCCGACGCGGACCTGATCGCCCTCCAGGAGGTCGAGGCACCGCTGCTCGCCCTGCTGCTGGCGGCCCCCTGGGTACGGGCCCGCTACACCCTCGGCACCGACCCCTACGGCAAGGACGTCGACGGCCACGGGCTGCTCCTGCTCAGCAGGCTCCCCGTACGGGAGGCGGCCCTGCACGCCCTCGGCCCGCACAAGGGCGTGACCGCCGTCGTCGTCGACACCGCGTCCGGGCCGCTGACCGTGGCCGCCACCCATCTGACGAGCGACCACTCCGAGGCCGGGCCCGCCCGGCGCGAGGCCGAACTGAACCGGCTCGCCGAGGGGTTGGCCGGGGTGCCGGGCGCTCTGGTGCTGGCCGGTGACTTCAACGACGGCGGCCCCGGCCCGGCCCGCACGCTCGGCCTGCTCGACGCCTGGACCGAGACGCACGGCCCGCACGACGACGCGCCCACCTTCGACCCCGGCGTCAACCCGCTGGCCGCCGTCTCCTCGCTGAGCGGCCGCGCCTCCCGCCTCGACCGGATCTTCGTACGGCCCGCCGACGCCGACGCCCAGGCCGACGCCCGGGCCGGTGCCGACGGGCTCCGGGCGACCGGCGCGGCGCTGCTCGGCGACACCCCCACCCCGGAAGGGCTGTTCGTCTCCGACCACTACGGGGTTGTCGCCGACCTCGGCATCGGCGCGAGCACCGGCACCGGCACCGGCACAGCGACCGATGTCCTCGACGTGGCGCAGACGCCCCGTACGGCCCTGGCGTGGATCCCGCCGCGCGCGTTGTGGCCGGCGGTCCAGGACGTGCGCCGGGACCACGACGTGCAGATCCGGCGCTGGCCGCCGCATGTCAACGTGCTGTTCGGCTTCGTCCCCGAGGCCGACTTCGAGCGGGCGGCACCGTTGCTCGCCGAGGCCGCCGCGCAGGTCGAGCCGTTCACCGCCCGGCTGGAGGGGCTGCACACCTTCGCCCACCGGCACGGCACCACCGTCTGGCTGGACCCGGCGGCGGACGACGGGACGCCGTGGGCCGAGCTGTGGCGGGCGCTCGCGCGGCGCTTCCCGCGCTGCCGCGGCCGGCATTCCGCGTTCACCCCGCATCTGAGCCTCGGCCGCAGCGGCGACCCGCAGGCCGTCCTCGTCGACTGCGCGGCCCGTCTCGGCCCCCTGACGGCCCGGGTCGGCGATCTGGTCCTGCTGTCCCGGCGGGGCGACGAGCCGATGCGCCCGCGCGCCACGGTCGCCCTCGGCACCGGCGAGGTGCGCTGGCTGCCCGAGCCCGCCGTCGGCCGCCCCGACCGGGACTGGGAGGACTGGGCCGCGCCCGCCGCCGGCCGGCGGGTCCTGGCCGCCACGGACGACGCGGCCGCCGACCGGGTCGTACGGGCTCTCGCCGACGCGCTCGCGCCCGACGGCGGCGTGGTGTGGCTCGCCGGGTCGCGGCGCATGGGGTGCGCCACGGCGGGAGCCGACCTGGACCTGGTCGCGGCGCTGCCCGGGACACCGGACCTCGCCGCCGTGAGGGAGCGGGTGCGGGCCGCGCTGCCGGGTGCCGAGCGGGTGCGGGAGGTCGTCGGCGCCCGGGTGCCGGGGCTGCGGTTCCGTGCCGAGGGGCTCGACGTGGACCTGGTGGTCGTGGCCACCGGGGCGCTGCCCGCCCGGGACGCGGTGGCCCGGCGGGCCGGACTGGGCGAGGCGGCGGCGGTCGCGCTGAGCGCGGTGTCCGACGCGGACGCGATCCTGGCGGCGACCGGTACGGAGGCGGTGTCCCGGTTCGCGGAACTGGCGCGGGGTGTGAAGGCGTGGGCGGCGGCGCGCGGACTGGACGGCGCGCCGTTCGGCGGGCTGCCCGGTGTCGCGTGGGCGGTCCTCGCGGCCCGTACGGTCCGGGAGGCGCCCGCCGGTACCGACGCGGGTGAGCTGCTGCGGCGGTTCTTCGGCACCTGGGCGGCGTGGGACTGGCGCGAGCCCGTCGCCCTCACCGGGGACGCCGACGCCACCGGCGCGCCGCTGACCGTGCTGACACCGAGCTCGCCCGTCCGGTCCTGCACCGAACAGGTCGGCCCGGGCGGCCGGGACCTGCTGAGCCAGGAGCTGTACCGGGCCTGGGAGACCGTCGAGGACGCGGCCGTCACCGGCACCGATCCGTGGCCCGCGCTGCTGTCCCCGCCGCCCCTGCACCGACGGCACGCCGCCTGGGCCGTGGTGACCGTGACGCCCCGCCGCCGGGAGGACTCCGACGAGCTGAACGGACGGGTCCGCGGCCGGATGCGCGCATTGCTCGGCGCGCTGGAGGAGGCGGGCGCACGGGACGCGCACGCCTGGCCGAGGACGCTGCCCGCGGCCCCGGAGGGCACCCGCTGTCTCATCGGGCTCGGCCGCACACCTCCCGGCGCGGAGCGGCTCGCGGAGATCGCCGCCCGCTGGGGCACCGGGCTGCCCGGGGTCGAGGTGACGTACGCGGAGGGTGGAGCGGTCTCCACCCTGCCCTGAACACCCTGCCCTGATCACCTTCCCCTGATCACCCGCGTCCGGCGTCGGCCCCGGGCACCCGCTCGTTGACCACCCCGAACGGGATGTGGACGCTCGGGGTGGTCGGCGCCGTGCCCTCCAGGTGACTGACCTGGTCGTCGAAGAAGATGTGCGGCCGCAGCACCTCCATGATCGTGCCCTTGTCGATGCCGCCCAGGAAGAACGCGTCGTTGACGGTGACGCCCCAGTTGTCCAGGCTCAGCACGGCACGCTCGTGCGAGGGCGCGTTGCGGGCCGTGACGATGGAGACGTGCACGCGGATCGCGTACTCCGGGTCCGTCCTGCGCCGCGCCTCCTCCGCCCGCTGGAGCTTGTTGATGTCGCGCAGGAAGTCCCGCAGCGGGCCCGCGTCATGAGGGGTCGCCACGTTCACGGTCTCGTGCGTGCGGAAGCCCTCCAGGCCGCCCTCCTGGAACACCCGCTCCGACTCGTCGCCCGCCAGGACGCCGTCGAAGTCGAAGGCGATCCGCAGATCGTGGTCGTCGGGGTCGTCGTCCACGGCGGACCCCAGGACCCGGCCCGCGGGCAGCCCCCGGGCCACCGCCTCCCGTACGTCGTCGGCGTCGGCGGAGAGGAAGAGGGACATGTGCAGCGCCGGCATGAACCGGAACGGGGCCCGGCCCTGCATGAAGACGGCACGGGTGATCGGCAGGCCGTGGGCGTTGATCGAGCGCATCACCCGCAGGCCCGTGTCGGGGTCGTTGCGCGACAAGATGATCACCTCGACCAGCGGATCGCCGTCCGGGCTCAGGTCGTTGAGGGACAGCAGCCGGCGGATGAAGGGGAACGCGACCCCGGGCCGCAGCGTGCTGTCGAGGTGGGCCCGCTGGTAGGCGCGGTAGCTCTCCTCGCCCTCCTTCCGGAACACCGCGTCCGACTCCTTGAGGTCGAACAGGGCGCTGGAGGCGATCCCGACGACGAGCCGGTTCTCCAGGCTGTACCGCGACATGAGGGCTCCCCGAGACGTCCTCGCACGCCGGCGACGCGCGCTCGCGCCGACTGTAGCCGCCCGCACACTTTGCCAGTTCTTTACAACGGGGTCCGGGGCTGTCTCGTCTCTCCGTCCGATCCGCACCACGGCCCGTGGAGACCCTCCCGGCCGCCGGGGGTGCGGACCGACGAAGGAGAGCGACTGATGCGCCGAACCGTCCTCGGATCCCTGGCCCTCGCGGCCACGGCCGTCCTCGCGGGCGCGCTGCCCGCGTTCGCCGACGGGACCCGCACCCCGAGCCCCGTCCCCACCCCCTCCGAGTCCCGCCCCGCCGAACCCCGGCCGAGCGAGACGCGCCCCGCCCAGGACGACGCGACCCCGGTCCCGGCGCCCACCCGCCCCACCGACTCGCGGTCCGACCAGGTCACCGCCGTCCCGCGTGGCGGCGCCGACACCGGCGAGGTGAGCGAGGCCGGGGCCGGGGGTTCCGCCGGGCACGGCGGGCTGATCGGCGGGGGCGCGGCCGCGGTGGCCGGCGCGGCGGGCGCCGGCTTCGTCCTCGTACGCCGCCGGAGGACGACCGGCGCATGAGCCCCCTCTCCAGGCGCGCCCTGGCCGCCACGGCCCTGACCGCGCTGCTCACCACCGGCTGCGCCGGGAACGGGCCGGCTTCGACGCACGGACCGGCTTCTTCGCACGGACCCGCTTCCCCGCACGGCCCCGCTGCCACGACCGCCCGGGACGCGCCTCCCCTCGCGCGCTCGGAACCGGTCCGGCTGCGGATCCCGGCCGTCGACGTCGACACCCCGGTCGTCCGGCTGGGACTGGCCGCCGACGGGACCGTGGAGGTGCCGCCGGTCGAGGCGGACGACCGGGCCGGGTGGTACCGGCACTCGCCGACCCCGGGGCGGACCGGCCCTTCGGTCTTCCTCGGCCATGTCACGGTCGGCCCGTACGGGGACGGCGTCTTCCGCCGGCTCGACCGGCTGCGCCGGGGCGACGCGATCGAGGCGCGCCTGGAGAACGGCACGACGGCCCGGTTCGCCGTCACCGAGGTACGGACCGTGGACAAGGCGCGGTTCCCGACAAAGGACGTCTACGGGAACGTGGACCGGCCGGAACTGCGTCTCATCACCTGCGGCGGCCCCCGCACCGGGGACGGCTACCGCGACAACGTGATCGTCTTCGCCGCCCTGGACCAGCCGGGCGGCACGGCGCCGGACAACTCCGCGGGAGAACGTTGAAACGCCCCGTCAGGTCCCGGGAGAGGGCGGCGTCCGAACTGTTCGCCGCCCTCTACCCACGGCTGGCCGGCTGGTGCCGCCGGCTGGTCGACGACGACGGGACCGCCCACGAGATCGCCTCGGAGGCGTTCACCCGGCTCTGGGCCCGCTGGACGTCCGTCGCCGAACCCCAGGGCTTCCTCTACGTCACCGCCGCCAATCTGGTGCGCGACCACTGGCGCAAGCTGGAGCGCGAGCGGCGGGCCGTGCGCCGGGTCACCGCCGAGGCCGCGGTGAGCCCGCACGCCGAGCAGAGCGACCCCTCGGTCCGGCTGCTCGTGCAGTCCCTGCCGGACCGGCTGCGCGTGCCGATCCTGCTGCACTACTACGCTGACATGCCGATCCGGGAGGTGTCCGTGCTGACCGGGCGCAAGGAAGGAACCGTCAAGGCGGATCTGCACGCGGCCCGCGAACTGCTCCGCGCCCACCTGAGGAGAAGCCTTGATCACACCCGCTGACGACTTCGCCGACGGCCCGGACGACCTCGACCCCGACGACCCGCTCACCGTCGTCCTGCGGCCCCCGCCCGCCGGCCGGCTCGCCCCGCCGCCCGGCCGGTACGAGGAGATCCGCCGCGGCGCCGCCCGCCGCCGGGGGCTGCGCGCGGCCGCCGGTGCCGCCGCGACCTGCGTGATCGCGGGGCTCGCGGTGCTCCTCCCGCTGCGCCTGTTGGCGGACGACGCCCCGGGCGCGCCCACCGCGCCCCTCGCGCCGCCCCCGGCCACCAGACCCTCGGTGTCGCCCAGCCCGCCGGCCGTCACCGACCGGGCCACGGCGGTCCCTTCCCAGGGGACCGGGGACCGCGATGCCCGCGGCGCCACCGATGCGCCGCGCCCGGTCCCGAGCCCGAGCCTTCCGGAGACGTCCGTTCCTCGTGAGACCCAGGGCCGGGATCTCCGCCGGGCCACGACCCCGGCGGATCGGTCGCCCACCTCCCGCTGAAGCGGCTGGGCGGTTTCCGTCAGGGGTGCCCGTGCGTGCCCTCGTGCCCGGTCTCGGCGGGCGGCGGTGCGGTGTGGCCCGCCCCCGCCCCGGTCCCCGCCGTCACCGTGAACGCCGCCGTCCGCACCTCGCCGCCCACCTTGAAGTCGAGGAACAGCCGGTAGGTGCCCGCGCTCGGGGTGGTCGCGGCGAAGGACACCGCGGGGCCCGAGGTGGTGTCGCCCTCGGCCGCGTCGTGCGGGTGGACGTGCAGATAGGCCAGGTCGCCGGAGCGCAGGGTGACCAGATGGCCGTAGGCGCCGAGGTAGGGCTGGAGGCGGGTGACCGGGTCGCCGTGGGCGTCGCGGACCGTGAAGGTCAGGTCGCTCTCCCGGCCGAGGGCGAGGGAGCCGTCGAGCGTGACGGTGTAGCCGTCCACCGTGGCGGTCGGCGAGGGCGGCGGCAGTTCCGTGGCCGCGTAGCGGCCGGTGACCGTCAGGTCGGCACCCAGGGTGAGGCCCTTCTCGGCGCCCGCCGGGACGAAGTCCGCGAAGACGCGGTAGGCGCCCGCAGCCGGGAGGGTGACCGGCGTGCTCCAGGTCCCGTCGGCGGCCCGGACCGGGTGCAGATGGCGGTACGTGGTCAGGTCGCGTGAGGCGACGATCAGGTGGAGCTGCTTGCCGTGGGCACGGTCGTAGGCGGTGAGCGCGTCGCCGTGGGCGTCCCGGACGACGAACTCCAGGGTGCCGGGGCGCCCGGCCGGGAGGGCGGTGGTCCGCAGGTCCAGGGTCAGCCCGCGCTCGGAGACCTGGAGTCCCGCGGGGGTCTCCACGCGGGCCGGTGGAGCGTGGCTCTCGCTGTGCGCGGCGGGTTCGGGGTCCGCGTCCAGCGGCCCGATCCCCACGCCGATGCCGTAGGCGGCGCCGAAGGCGGCCCCGAGCGCCGCCGTGAACGCGCCGATCTTCTGGAGGGGGTTCATCGCGGGCTCCCGTCCTGGCTCCATACCCATGGGGGGTATCCGGTTGGATGGGGCACAGCCTATACCCCGAGGGGGTATAGCGAAAGTGGAAGATTTTTGAACGCGTTCAATTACTGGCGTAGGGTGACCCCCATGAGCGACAGAGCCGCCCTGCTGAAGGGCATCCGCGCCTGGCTGGTCTTCTTCGTCGTGTGCCTGGTGCTGAGCGGCGCCACGGCCTTCCCCCTCGTCCATGAACTGCGCTGGACCGAGGACCTGTTGCGGGCGCTGTCCGTGCCGGAGCGTCTGCCCGCCGCCATGGACTGGATCGTGCGGGTCCGTCAGGGGCTCGACACCGCCGACGCCGAGTATCCGTTCCTGCTCTACGGCACGGACTGGCTGGCCTTCGCCCATCTCGTCATCGCGGTCGCCTTCTACGGGCCGTACCGCGACCCGGTCCGCAACATCTGGGTGATCGAGTTCGCGATGATCGCCTGTGCCGGGATCATTCCGCTGGCGCTGATCTGCGGACCGGTCCGGGGGATCCCCTTCTGGTGGAGCGTGATCGACATGTCGTTCGGGGTCTTCGGGGTGATCCCGCTGTATGTCGTCCGCGAGAAGATCAAGAAACTGGAGCGGCTGGGCCCGACCCCCTGGGCCGCGGCCCCCGCCGGAGCCGCCCTCCGGGGCTAACTCTCCTTGCGTACGGCGGTCAGGGTGTCGATGCGGTTGGTGGTGATCGAGTCGACGCCCAGCTCGACGAGGCGCCGCATCGAGCGGCGGGTGTCCGGCGTCCACACGGAGAGCAGGTGACCGCCGTCGTGGACCCGGGCCGCGAGGTTCCGGTCGACCAGGGAGAAGCGGTAGTTGAGCCAGCGGGGCTGCACCGCCGCCAGCAGGACGGGGCGCGGCGGGGCCAGGCTCGTCCAGGTCAGGGCGATCTCGGCGGACGGGTCGGCCGCGCGCACGGCGAGCATCGCGGTGGCGTCGGCGCAGTAGTAGACACGGTCGGCGGCCCCCGCTTCCCGTACGGCGTCCACCACCCGGCGGGCCGTGCGCGGCTCCCGGGTGCCGGGCAGGTCGATCATCACCCGGGCGCCCTCGGTCGCCGCGAGCGCCTCCGCGAGGGTCGGCACCCGGCCGGCGGTCAGCCCCTGCACCTCGGCCGCCGACAGCGAGGTCAGCGGGCGGTCCAGTTCCCACAGCCGCTTCAGCGTGGCGTCGTGCAGCAGCACGGGCACGCCGTCCCGGGTGAGCCGTACGTCGATCTCGACGGCGTCCGCGCCGCGGTCGAGCGCGGAACGCAGCGAGTCGATCGTGTTCTCACGGAAGCGGTACGGGTCGCCGCGGTGGGCCACGGCAGTCACGGTCTGCATGGGCCCATTGTGGCGGTCAGGGGGCGAGCCACTCCGCCGTGTAGGTGTCGATCTCGTCCCTGATGCGGGCCTTACCGGGCGCGTCGAGGAAGGACGCCTCGACCGCGTTCTTCGCCAGGCCGGCCAGGCCGCGCTCGTCGAGGCCGAGCAGCCGGGCGGCGACGGCGTACTCGTTGTCGAGGTCGGTGCCGAACATCGGCGGGTCGTCGGAGTTGATCGTGACCAGGACGCCGGCCCGCACGAACTCCTTGACCGGGTGCTCGTCCAGGGTGCGCACCGCGCGGGTGGCGATGTTGGAGGTCGGGCACACCTCCAGCGCGATGCGGTGCTCGGCGAGGTGCGCGAGCAGCTTCTCGTCGCGGGCGGAGCTGGTGCCGTGTCCGATGCGCTCGGCCCGCAGATGGGTGAGCGCGTCCCACACCGTCTGCGGTCCCGTGGTCTCCCCGGCGTGCGGCACGGAGTGCAGCCCTGCGGCGATGGCCCGGTCGAAGTAGGGCTTGAACTGCGGGCGCGGTACGCCGATCTCGGGGCCGCCGAGCCCGAAGGAGACCAGGCCCTCCGGGCGGATCCGGTCGGAGGTGGCGAGCCGCGCGGTCTCCTCGGCGGCCTCCAGTCCGGCTTCGCCGGGGATGTCGAAGCACCAGCGCAGTACGGTCCCGAACTCCGCCTCGGCCGCCTTGCGCGCGTCCTCGATCGCCTCCATGAACGCCCGCTCGTCGATCCCGCGCCGGGTCGAGGAGAACGGCGTGATGGTCAGCTCGGCGTAGCGCACCTGCTGCCGGGCCAGATCGCGGGCGACCTCGAAGGTGAGCAGCCGGACGTCCTCCGGGGTGCGGATCAGGTCCACGACCGACAGATACACGTCGATGAAGTGCGCGAAGTCGGTGAACGTGAAGTAGTCGACCAGGGCCTCGGGGTCCGTGGGCACCTTGGAGTCGGGGTGCCGGGCGGCCAGCTCGGAGACGATCCGGGGGGAGGCGGAGCCGACGTGATGGACATGCAGTTCGGCCTTGGGCAGCCCCGCGATGAACCCGTGCAGATCACGGGCGCCGGCATCCGCGGTGGGGCCCGCGGGCACGGCCGGCACGTCGGAGGCGTCGAAACGATCGGTCAAGGTGGTCCTCCCCGGGACAGCGCCCCCGGCCGCAGGGGCCGGCCGGAACGCGGATGATCGGCTGATCGATGGGTCGAGATCATCGTAGGCGCCGGACGCCCAGACCCGGGGCCGCCCCTGACCGGGGGCCCGCCCCCCTCCGCACCCGGCCGTCCAGGGGCCGTAGCATGACGGAACGTACGACTGAGGGACTGAGGGAGGGGACACCGCGTATGTCCGACGACGTGCCGACTCCGGCCGGGGACGCCGGACGCGATCCGTGGCCCGCGCCCGCATCCGACGGGGACGGCGGTCCGCAGGACGCGGGTCCCAAGGTGCCGTTGGGCAAGGCGGACCCCTGGGCCGCGCCGGGTGGGCCCGGTGCCACTGTGGCCTCCAACGAGCCGATGGCCCCGGCGCCGCCGTCCGTGCACGACCAGATGACCGTCACCTCCCTGCCGAGTGTCACCCCGGACCAGCCGTGGGCCAGTCCGGTCGCCCCGCAGGTCCCGGGCGGCGGCCTCGGTTCCTTCCCGCCGCCCCACCCGGCCACGGCGTCGACGGCGGGGGGCCCGCCCCCCAACCCCTTCGCGCCGCCCCCGCAAGCCGGTCAGGTCCCGCCGCCGCCCCTCTCTCCGGACGGACCGGGGCAGGTGCAGGTGCCCTACGGCTATCCCGGTGGTTACGGCTACCCGCATCATCAGCACGGTGGGTACCCCGGCTGGCCCGGGCCCGGCGGCGAGAGCAACGGCATGGGGATCACCGGGCTGGTGCTCGGGATCATCTCGGCCGCGGTGTTCTGCCTCTGGCCGGCGGCGATCGTCCTCGGCATCATGGGCGTCGTCTTCGGCGCGATCGGCCGCGGGAAGGCGAAGCGCGGTGAGGCCACCAACGGCGGTCAGGCGCTGGCCGGGATCATCTGCGGCACGGTCGGCATCGTCCTCGGCCTGGGCCTCGGCGTCGTGTTCTTCTTCGCCCCCGCTTCCTGACCCCTCCTGAGCGTCACCTCGCTCAGGTCTCTCTCAGCCGCCGCCGCGCCTCCATCAGCGCGAAGCCCAGCAGGTTCGGGCCGCGCCACCGCTGCGGGTCCAGCGCCGCTTCGTCGTCCGCCGCGAGGCCGATCCCCCACACCCGGTCCACCGGGCTCGCCTCCACCAGCACCCGCTCCCCGGTGCTCAGCAGGAACGACCGCAGACCCGGGTTCGAGGCGAACTTGTGGACGCTGCCCTCCACCACGATCCGGAAGCGCTCCCGCTCCCAGACCGTGTCGTCGAAGCCGCGCACCAGCCGCCCCGCCTTCTTCGCCTGCGAGGGATGACCGGCGGCCAGCGCCAGCCGCTCCGCCTCGGCGTCGCCGAAGAGCCGCGCCTTCTCCGCCATCATCCAGTGCTCGGCCGTCGCATAGGTGACCCCGTCGACCACGAAGGGCGACGGCCACCACTGGCTCAGACAGCTCGGGCCCAGCCGGCCGTCCGGCAGCGGCCGGTGGCCCCAGAAGAGCAGGTACTTGACCCGCGCGCCTGATCGGACCTCTGCGACCAGGCTTTCCGTGTCCTTGATGTCCGTGCTGTCCTCGATCCTCTCCATGACACGCCAGCATGGCAGGCACCACTGACACTGCGTCCTGCCTTTTCCGTCTCGACTCGACACCTGGTCGACAGATTCCGTCGCGTAACCAAAAGGCAACAACGGAATCACTTGTTGGAGTGCTATCGCTCTGTCAGGATCGTCACTCAAATCGAGCTGGAGCTACGCACCCGCCCCTGTGGACAGTGGGGGCGAAGGCGGAGGAGAGGGACATGCAGGACCGGTTCCCCGCACAGGAACGATTCACGGACGGCGCCCAGTACATCGCGGGCCGTCTCACCCACGGCACCTCGGGCCGCACCCACGCGGTCGTCGACCCCGCCACCGGCGAGGAGGTCTTCACCTACGCACTCGCGTCGACCGCCGACGTGGACGCGGCCGTCGCCGCCGCCCGCGCCGCCTTCCCCGGCTGGGCCGGGGCCACCCCGGGCGAGCGCTCCGACGCCCTGCACCGCTTCGCCGCCGTCCTCGCCGACCGCGCCGAGGAGTTCGCCCGCGCCGAGTCCCTCCAGTGCGGCAAGCCGCTGAAGCTGACCCGGGAGTTCGACGTCCCGGGGACGATCGACAACACCGCCTTCTTCGCCGGCGCGGCCCGTCACCTCCAGGGCCAGTCCGCGGGCGAGTACTCCGGCGACCACACCTCGTACGTCCGCCGCGAGCCCATCGGCGTCGTCGGCTCCATCGCGCCCTGGAACTACCCCCTCCAGATGGCCGCCTGGAAGATCCTCCCGGCGATCGCCGCGGGCAACACGATCGTCCTCAAGCCCGCCGAACTCACCCCGCTCACCTCCCTGCTCTTCGCCCAGGCGGCGACCGACGCCGGGATCCCGGACGGCGTCATCAACATCGTCAACGGCACCGGGCGGGAGGCCGGCGAGCACCTGGTCGGCCACCCCGACGTGGCCATGACCTCCTTCACCGGCTCCACCGGGGTCGGCAAGCGGGTCGCCGAGGTCGCCACCGCCACCGTCAAGCGCCTCCACCTGGAGCTGGGCGGCAAGGCACCCTTCGTCGTCTTCGACGACGCCGACCTGGAGGCCGCCGTGCACGGCGCGGTCGCGGGCGCCCTCATCAACACCGGCCAGGACTGCACCGCCGCCACGCGCGTGTACGTGCAGCGGCCGCTCTACGAGGCGTTCGTCGAGCGGACGGCCGCGCTCATGGAGACCGTCCGGGTCGGCGACCCGTTCGCCCCGGGCACCGACCTCGGCCCGCTGATCTCGCACGTCCAGCGGGACCGCGTCGCCGCCTTCGTCGACCGGGCGCGCGGCTACGCGCGCGTGGTGACCGGCGGTGAGACCCCCCTGGGAGAACTCAAGAACGGCGCGTACTATCTGCCCACCCTGATCGCGGACGCGGCACAGGACAGTGAGGTCGTCCAGTCCGAGATCTTCGGGCCGGTCCTGGTCGTCCTGCCCTTCGACAGCGACGACGAGGGCCTCGCGCTGGCCAACGACACCCCCTACGGGCTCGCGGCCTCCGCGTGGACCCGGGACGTCTTCCGGGCGAACCGGGCCACCAGGGAGATCGCGGCCGGATGCGTCTGGATCAACGACCACATCCCGATCATCAGCGAAATGCCCCACGGGGGCTACAAGGCGTCCGGCTTCGGCAAGGACATGTCCGTGTACTCGTTCGAGGAGTACACGCAGGTCAAGCACGTCATGTTCGACAACACCGCGGTGGCGCGCAAGCCGTGGCACCGCACCATCTTCGGGGACTCATAAGCGACGACGACCGGCCGACCACCACGGCCGGACCTCCCGAAAGGGCACCACGCGCATGGAGCAGTACGAGCCCGACCGCCTGAGCCCGGCCCAGGTGGCCGCCATACGGCGCAGCTTCCGCAACGGCAGGGCGGCCCTGACCCGCCGGTCGCTGCTGCGCGCCTCCGCCGGCGGCGCGCTCACCCTGGGCGGCGTCGGGGCGCTGAGCGCCTGCGGCATCCCCGCGGCCGGCAAGACCGAGGGCGGCACGTCCGCCGAGGACCACTCGGCCGAGGAGAAGACGGTCAGCTTCTCCAACTGGACCGAGTACATGGACGTCGACGACAGCGGCAGGAGTCATCCGACGCTCGACGGGTTCACCAAGCGGACCGGTATCAAGGTCAAGTACACCGAGGACATCAACGACAACAACGAGTTCTTCGGCAAGATCAAGCCGCAGCTCGCCGCGGGCCAGGAGACCGGCCGTGATCTGATCGTCCTCACCGACTGGCTGGCCGCCCGGCTGATCCGCCTGGGGTGGGTCCAGAAACTGGACGCCTCCAACCTGCCGCACGCGTACGCCAACCTCACCCAGCAGTTCCGCAGCCCCGACTGGGACCCGGGCCGGGCGTACTCCTACCCCTGGCAGGGCATCTCCACGGTCATCGCCTACAACAAGAAGGCGCTCGACGGCGTCGAGGTGAAGTCGGTCTCCGACCTGCTGGACAACCCCAAGCTCAAGGGGCGGGTCGGCTTCCTCACCGAGATGCGCGACAGCATCGGCATGACCCTGCTGGACATGGGCAAGGACCCGGAGAAGTTCACCGACGACGACTACGACGCGGCCGTGGCCCGCATCCAGAAGGGCGTCGACAGCGGCCAGATCCGCCGCTTCACCGGCAACGACTACACCTCCGACCTCACCAGCGGGGACTTCGCGGCCTGTATCGCCTGGGCCGGCGACGTCGTCCAGCTCAAGGCGGACAGTCCCGACGTCGACTTCGTCATCCCGGACAGCGGCTACATGACGTCCAGCGACAGCATGCTGATACCCAACAAGGCGCGCCACAAGACGAACGCCGAACGGCTCATCGACTACTACTACGAGCCGGAACCGGCCGCCGAACTGGCCGCCTACATCAACTACGTCTGTCCCGTCGACGGCGTGAAGGACGATCTCGCCAGGATCGATCCGGATGCGGCGGAGAATCCGCTGATCATCCCCGACAAGGCCATGCAGGCGAAGTCCCACTCCTTCCGCTCCCTGAGCTCGAAGGAAGAGACGGCCTACGAGGCGAAGTTCGCGAAGCTCACTGGGGCGTGACGACGATGAAGACCACCGACAACGGCAGCGGCAGCGGCGACGTCCGCCTCACCGGCATCAGCAAGACCTACGGCTCCTTCACCGCCGTCCATCCGCTGGACCTGACCGTCCCGCAGGGTTCGTTCTTCGCCCTGCTCGGCGCCTCCGGCTGCGGCAAGACCACCACCCTGCGCATGATCGCGGGACTGGAGGAACCTTCCTCCGGCACCGTCCACCTCGGCGACCAGGACGTCACCGTCCTGCCGCCGTACAAGCGCCCGGTGAACACCGTCTTCCAGTCCTACGCCCTCTTCCCGCACCTCGACATCTTCGAGAACGTCGCCTTCGGTCTGCGCCGGCGCGGCATCAAGAGCGTGAAGAAGCAGGTCGAGGAGATGCTGGAGCTGGTCCAGCTCGGCGAGCAGGCGCGCAAGAAGCCGCACCAGCTCTCCGGCGGCCAGCAGCAGCGCGTCGCCGTCGCCCGCGCGCTCATCAACCACCCCAAGGTGCTCCTCCTCGACGAGCCCCTGGGCGCCCTCGACCTCAAGCTGCGCCGTCAGATGCAGCTCGAACTGAAGCGGATCCAGACCGAGGTCGGCATCACCTTCGTGCACGTCACCCACGACCAGGAGGAGGCCATGACCATGGCCGACACGGTCGCGGTGATGAACGCGGGCCGGGTCGAACAGCTCGGCTCGCCCGCGGACCTGTACGAGAACCCGCAGACCACGTTCGTCGCCAACTTCCTCGGCACCTCCAACCTCATCGAGGCCGAGGTCGACACCAGGAGCGGCGACGACATCGTCCTCAAGGCGGGCGGCGGCAAGCTGGTGCTGCCCGGCGCCCGATGTTCCGCGCCCGCCGCCACCGGCGGCAAGGTGCTGGTCGGCGTCCGCCCGGAGAAGATCACCCTCAGCCACGCCGACGACGCCGGAGAGATACCCGAGGGCCGCAACCGCATCACCGGGAAGATCGCCAACTCGTCGTTCATCGGCGTCTCCACGCAGTACGTCATCGACAGCACGGTCTGCCCCGAGTTCGAGGTCTACGCCCAGAACATCGAGCGTGACGCCCGGCTGGTCCCCGGCGCCGACGTCGTCCTGCACTGGAGCCCCGCGCACACGTTCGGACTCGACGCCGCCCAGGACATCGACGCCGGCATCCAGGAAGAGGCGGCGGTCTGATGGCGACGCTCACCGAGGCGCCCCCGCCGCTCGCCCCGGCCGCCGCCAAGGGGAAACCGCCCCGCAAGCGCGGCCGTTGGACGCCGTATCTCCTGCTGCTGCCGGGTCTGCTCTGGCTGGTGGTGTTCTTCGCGCTGCCGATGATCTACCAGGCGTCCACGTCCGTGCAGACCGGCTCCCTCGAAGAGGGCTACAAGGTCACCTGGCACTTCGCGACCTACTGGGACGCGCTGAGCGAGTACTGGCCGCAGTTCCTGCGCTCGGTCTCCTACGCGGCCGCCGCCACGGTCCTGTGTCTCGTGCTCGGCTATCCGCTGGCGTATCTCATCGCGTTCCGCGCGGGCCGCTGGCGGAACCTGATCATGATCCTGGTGATCGCGCCGTTCTTCACCAGCTTCCTGATCCGCACCCTCGCCTGGAAGACGATCCTCGCGGACTCCGGACCGGTCGTGGAGGTGCTCAACACCCTGCACGTCCTGGACGTCACGAGCTGGCTCGGCTGGACCTCGGGCGACCGGGTCCTCGCCACGCCGCTCGCGGTCGTGTGCGGTCTGACGTACAACTTCCTGCCGTTCATGGTGCTGCCGCTCTACACCTCGCTGGAGCGCATCGACGGACGGCTGCACGAGGCGGCCGGCGATCTGTACGCCCGGCCCGTCACCACCTTCCGCAAGGTCACCTTCCCGCTGTCGATGCCCGGCGTGGTCTCCGGCACCCTGCTGACCTTCATCCCGGCGGCCGGTGACTACGTCAACGCCGAACTCCTCGGCTCGACCGACACCCGCATGATCGGAAACGTGATCCAGACGCAGTTCCTGCGCGTCCTGGACTATCCGACCGCGGCGGCCCTCTCCTTCATTCTCATGGCCGCCATTTTGTTCATGGTCACCTTCTACATCCGCAGGTCGGGGACGGAGGACTTGGTCTAAATGCCCTTCGTCAACTGGCTCAAGCGCCATCTCGTCGTCATCGCGGGACTGTTCACCCTCGGTTATCTGCTGCTGCCGAACATCGTCGTCACGGTGTTCTCCTTCAATAAACCGAAGGGCCGTTTCAACTACCAGTGGCAGCAGTTCTCCACGGACGCCTGGAAAGACCCCTGCGGGGTCGCCGACATGTGCGGCTCGCTGTCGATCAGCCTCCAGATCGCCTTCTGGGCGACGCTCGGCGCGACCGTCCTCGGCACGATGATCGCCTTCGCGCTGGTCCGCTACCGGTTCCGCGCGCGGGGTGCCGTCAACTCGCTGATCTTCCTGCCCATGGCCATGCCCGAGGTCGTCATGGCGGCCTCGCTGCTCACCCTGTTCCTCAACCTGGGTGCTCAGTTGGGTTTCTGGACGGTCCTGATCGCGCACATCATGTTCTGCCTCAGTTTCGTCGTGACGGCCGTCAAGGCGCGCGTCATGTCCATGGACCCGAGACTGGAGCAGGCGGCCCAGGACCTCTACGCCGGCCCGTTCCAGACGTTCATCAGGGTCACCCTGCCGATCGCCGCACCCGGAATCGCGGCGGGCGCGCTGCTCGCCTTCGCGCTCTCCTTCGACGATTTCATCATCACCAATTTCAACGCCGGCTCGACCGTCACCTTCCCGATGTTCGTCTGGGGCTCCGCACAGCGCGGCACACCCGTTCAGATCAATGTCATCGGTACGGCCATGTTCCTCATCGCCGTACTGTTCGTCCTGACCTCCATGGTCATCAGCAATCGCCGCAACAGACAAAAGGCATAAGCCCCTGTAGGGAGTTGAAATCATGGCCCCAAGCGCCATGAGCCGTGGTACTGAAGACAACACCTGGACAAAGTCGCTCTCCGAGGCGCAGCCGGTCCCGTACTGGCTGGAGGACCCGGGCAAGCCGCACCCCGAGCCCGCGCTGACCGGCACCGAGACCTGCGATCTGCTGGTCGTCGGCGGCGGGTACAGCGGACTGTGGACCGCGCTCGTCGCCAAGGAGCGCGATCCGCAGCGGGACGTGGTGCTGGTGGAGGGCCGCGAGGTGGGCTGGGCCGCCTCGGGCCGCAACGGAGGCTTCTGCGCGGCCTCCCTCACCCACGGGCTGCCCAACGGGCTCGCCCGCTGGCCCGACGAGATCCACCGGCTGGAGGAGCTGGGCGCGCGCAACCTCGACGAGATCGAGGCGGCGGTCGCCCGGTACGGCCTCGACTGCGACTTCGAGCGCACCGGCGAGATCGACGTGGCCACCGAGGAGTACCAGGCGCGGGAACTGCGCGAGTGGTACGAGGAGATCGAGCGCCGCGGCCTCGCCGACGGCGTCGAGTTCCTCGACACCGACGCGGTCCGCGCGCAGGTCGACTCGCCCACCTTCCGGGCGGGCCTGTACGACCGCAGGGGCGTGGCGATGCTGCACCCCGCCAAGCTCGCCTGGGGCCTGAAGAAGGCGTGCATGCGGCTCGGCGTCCGCGTCCACGAGCACACCCCGGCGCTCGCGCTGAAGCCGTACGGCGCCGGCATGGCCGTCCGCACCCCGTACGGGCGGGTCCACGCCCGGCAGGTGGCGCTCGGCACGAACATCTTCCCCAACCTGGTCCGGCGGGTGCGGTCGTACACCGTCCCGGTCTACGACTACGCGCTGATGACCGAGCCGCTCACCCCGGCCCAACTCGACGCGATCGGGTGGAAGAACCGGCAGGGACTCGGCGACTCCGCCAACCAGTTCCACTACTTCCGGCTGTCCGCCGACAACCGGATCCTGTGGGGCGGCTACGACGCCGTCTACCCGTACGGCGGCCGGGTGCGCGCCGAGTACGACGACCGGCCCGAGACCTACGCCAAGCTCGCCGGGCACTTCTTCACGTGCTTCCCGCAGTTGGAGGGCGTCCGCTTCACGCACGCGTGGGGCGGGGCGATCGACACCTGCTCGCGGTTCTCCGCGTTCTTCGGCACCGCCCACCGGGGGAAGGTCGCCTACGCCGCCGGGTACACCGGCCTCGGTGTCGGCGCGACCCGGTTCGGGGCCGAGGTGATGCTCGACCTGCTGGCCGGGGAGAGCACCGAGCGGACCCGGCTGGAGATGGTCCGCCGCAAGCCGCTGCCGTTCCCGCCGGAGCCGTTCGCCTGGACCGGCATCGCGCTCACCAAGTGGTCGCTGGCCCGCGCCGACGCGCACGACGGGCGCCGCAACCTGTGGCTGCGGACCATGGACAAGATGGGCCTGGGCTTCGACAGCTAGCGGGCGTGTGACCCGGTTCACTCCATAGAGGTTCCGGAACCCGCGTAATGCTCGCCGGGAACCTCCCTCTCCCTCACGGTGGCGCGACCGCGTCACGCAGAGGAAGAGGGAGGTCTTCTCATGGCTGGGGCGAAGACGGCGGTCGAATGGCTGACATCCGTCGCACCGGATCCCGAGTCCTGCCGCTGGGAATGGGAGCGCAACCCCCTGGGGGTGGCGCTGCTGCCGGCGGGCAGGGCGTGGGACGTACTCATCCTGCCGGGTGAACTCGGCTACCCCACGCTCGACGTGCTCACCCGCATCCTCGACCGGCCGGGACCGGTGCTCGTCGACTTCGGCGACAACCGGATGGGGTTCTTCGTGCCGCCGGGCACCGCCGCCCGCTGGATCGGCACCGGTATCCGCACGGCCGGCGCGGGCACCTGGATCGTCGTCCCGTACCCCGGCCGGGCCACCGGCGGCGTCCGCTGGCTGGTCCCCCCGGACGGCTCCGGCACCCTGACCGACCCCTCCCTGCTGGAACTGGCCATGCACGAGGCGGCGGCGGGCCCACCCGGGGACGCCCGCGACTGACCCCGGGCCCTGCCGCGCCGACGCCCCGGACGGGCCCCGCCTTCCCGACCCCCCGCGGGAAGGCCGAGCCCCACGGCGTCGGCCCGCGCCCGCGCCCCGGACGACTCCACCGCGGGTCCGCACGACGGACGCGGTGCTCGCGCACGCCCTTCCGCCTTCCCGCCCCCTGCGGGGACGCCGGCCCCCACTTGTCGGTGTCGGCTGCCTGGTGGGGCCCGGCCCTCGACGGCTGACGCGGATCCCACAGCCGGACTGAGCCCCGCCCGGACGATGTCGGCGCGGGCTCGCACAGCGGACGTGGTGCTCGTCGTGCGCCGTCCGACGATCCGGACCGGCCCCGCGAAGGTCGGCCCTCACGTGCGTGGGTGGCCCGGCGAGACCCGGCCCGCGACGGGCCACGCGGATCCCGCCGTCGGCCCGTGCTCCCGCCCCCACCGCGGATGCGCGCGGCGGACGTCGTGTTCGTGCGCGCCTTCCGGCGCCCCGGGCGGGGCCTTGCTTTCCCGACTCCCCGCGGGAAGGCGGCCCCTACGCACGCCCGCCGCCGGTCTGTGGCCCCGCCCCGGACGACTCCGGCGCCGGTTCGCGGCGGACGTGGTGCTCGTCGTGCTGGGTCCGTCGGCTCGGCTTCGCCGCTCGCCCCGCCCCGGACACCGCGGTCACCGGCGGCGCCGCCGTCACTCGTCCGGTGTGGTCGCCTTCAGGGCCAGCCACAGTTCCATCCGTACGTCCGGGTCGTCCAGGGAGCGGCCCAGGATTTCTTCCACGCGGCGCATGCGGTAGCGGAGGGTGTGGCGGTGGACGCCGAGGTCGGCGGCCGCCGCGTCCCACTGGCCGTGGCGGGAGAGCCAGGCGCGCAGGGAGGCGACCAGGTCGCCGCGGCCGGTCGCGTCGTGTTCGTACAGCGCGCGCAGCAGACCGTCCGCGAACGCCCGGACCGCGTCGTCCGCCAGCAGTGGCAGCACCGAGCCCGCCGCGAGCCGCTCGTGCTCCACCAGCACCCGGCCCCGGCGCCGGGCCACCGACAGCGCCTGCTCGGCCTGCCGGTAGGCCGAAGCCGCCGCGATCGGCCCGGCCGGCGCCGACAGACCCACCACCGGCTCCTCCTCACGGACCTCGCCCGCCGCCCGCGCGCCCTCCAGCGTCGACGCGTACCGGGTGGCCGCCGTCACCACCGCGCCCTCGTCCGCCGCCAGCACCACCAGACGTTCGCCCTCGGGCACCACCAGCACCGCCGCACCCGAGCGGGCGGCCGCCGACTCGACGACCTCGGCGAGCGCGCCGAGCGCCTCCCGGCCGGTGTCCGTCGGCGCGGCCGGCTCGGCCACGATCACCCGGAAGGGGGCGTCGAGCAGCTCGCCGTACAGGTCCCCGGCGACGGCCCGCGCGTGGTCCGGTTCGCCCGCGAGCAGCATGCGCAGCACCGCCGAGCCGATGCGCTGCTCCGCCGCGTGCAGCGAGCGGGAGCGCTCGGTGGTCAGGGTGAGCAGCGCGATCGCCGAGTGCACCGCGTACCGCTCGGCCGTGCCCAGGGCCGCCGCCGTGCCCACCGCCAGCGCGGCGCGCGGCAGCCGCCCGGTGCCGAGGGAGTGCAGCTCCACCCGGTCGTCGTGCTCGGTGTTCTCCTCGCCGCCCACCACCACCGAGGCCGGTGCCGACCGCTCCCGCAGCCGCTCCACCTCCGCCGTGAGCCGCGCCGCCCGCCGGCCCGCCCACTCCGGCGCGGCGGCGACGACGGCGCCCGAGGCGTCGTAGAGCGCCGCCCATCCGGCGACCTGTCCGGCGAGCGCGGCGAGCAGCCCCTCCGGGCCGTCCGACAGCGTCTGCCGGGTCAGCTCCCGCTGGGCCGCGAACCCGGCGGTCACCGCCCGGTACTGGTCGGCCGCGATCGCCGCCGACACCGCCTTGCTGATCGCGAGGAACGGCGTGCGCCGGGGCACTTCGAGCAGCGGCAGGCCCTCCTGGCGGGCCGCGTCCACGAGTGCCTCCGGGATCTCCTCGTAGTTGACCCCGACGGCGAACCCCAGCCCGACCACCCCGGCGCCCGCCAGCCGCCGGACATAGCGCCGCATGGCCTGCGGATCCTCCGCGTCCAGCTTCAGCGCGGTGATCAGCAGCAGCTCCCCGCCCTCCATGTACGGCACGGGGTCCGCCAGCTCGCTGACGTGCGCCCACCGCACCGGGACGTCCAAGCGGTCCTCGCCCGCCCGCACGGTCAGCTTCAGCGCGGAGTGATGGACGAGCGAGGCGAGCGTGGGCGGCATACGGCCTTCAGGGGAGAGGGGGAGGAGCGGGGAACAGCGGGGCGATCACTTGGCCGCTTCGTATGAAGGGTCAGTGCCGATTCTGCCTCACTGGATGGATCCCCGGCCCCGCTTCCGCGCTTCAGCCCCGCAGGTCCACCAGCAGCGGCGGCGCGTGCTCGCCCCGTACGGTCGTCAGCGACAGCACGGCGTGCCCCGGCGGCACCTCGTGCGCCAGGCGGGACGCCGACCAGCGCTCCCGCTCGACCTGGCGTACCGTCACCGCGTCCGTGGTCACCGCCCGCCCGGTGACCAGCTTGCGCAGCGCGTGGATGGCCCGGGTCATCGGCTGGTCGGCGAAGACGGTGTGCTTGGCGACCTCCGTGGTCTCCACCCACTCGGTGCCCCAGGTCTGCGCGAACCGGGCGCCGTCCCAGGTGGTGATCCCCGAGAACGCCATCCGGCAGCCCACCGCCCCGTACAGCGGCCCGTGCAGCGCCTCCGGGACGTCCGCGACCGTGCGCAGCGCCAGCACCACGCCCGCGTTCTGCGAGCGCAGCCGCTGGATCCGGCGCACCGACCCCGCGGTGACCGCCCCCGTCGCGTCGTCCAGCACCAGACACGCGAAGTGGCCGCGCCGACCCTCCCGTACGACCGCCTGGAACTGGGCGAGGACCAGCCGGGTGATCAGCCGGCCCGCCTCCTCGTGCCCGTGCTCGGGCGGGTCGACACGGACCCGCAGCGGATGGTGGGCGACCGCGCGCAGCGAGAACGCCCGGTGCGTCTCGCCGCCCCCGCCGAAGAACCCGGCGAACGCCGGACGGTTCAGCAGCGCCAGCCGGTCGGCCAGCGCCCGGCCCGGATCCCCGGCGGTGCCGGTCTGCCGGGCGCGGGCCTCCAGCTCACGGCGCATCACCTCGTCCCCGGCCACGGCCTCCCGCAGCGCGGCCAGCGCCTCCGGCTCGCCCTCCAGGAGTTCGCGCAGCTCGGGCAGGCCCGGGAAACGGCCGTACGCCGCCCGGTAGGGGCCGAGGAGCTGGGCGAGCGCGGTCGCCGCGCCCTGGGCGTTCACGGTGTCGAGGTCTCCGACCAGCGCCTCGGCGAGGATCGCGGCGGCCTCGTCGGCGTCCTCGGACTCCGCGTAGGGGTCCAGGTCGTGCACGGACGACGGGTCGCCGATCCGCACGATCACGTCGAACGCGTCGTCGGAGCCGAGCGGACGGCCGCCGGGGGAGGAGACCGCGACGACCGCGCAGCCGCCGGTCAGCGCCTGGAGCGCCAGTGCCTCGGTCAGCGGCTCCACCAGCGAGCGGGTCTTTCCTGACCCGGACGGCCCGACCGCGAGCAGCGAGGTGCCCAGCGCCTCCGGGCCCAGCGCGGCGCCCGCGTCGTGGTAGCTCGCCGGGGCGCGCTCGGCGGCCACCCAGCGGCCGACCCGCACCTGCCCGGCCAGCAGATCGTGACGTGCCCCGCGCCGGGGCAGATCGCGGGCGCCCGACGGATGCGCCCAGGCCGCCCCGCCCGCGCGCAGTACGGTCTCCCGGAAGTCGGGCAGACCCGTCGTCCAGGCCCGCCGCACCCGCGCGCAGTCCACGTCGTTCATCCGCCCGCCGGCCACCTCGGCGGTCAGCAGGTCGGCCGCCTCGTACTGCCCGGCCTCGCGCAGCTCCGGCCACTGCGAACGCGGCCGCTCGACGGTGGCCGGCAGCGGCGCCGCCCCGGTCGCCGCGCGCCGGGCGGCGAGCCGCTCCTTCAGATACGGCACCCAGCCGCCGACCTTGGCGAACGGCCACACGATCAGCAGGGTCATCGCCGCGTACAGCGCGTCGGTGAACAGGACGGAGGCGAACACCTCGTAGCCGCCCGCGATCAGGACGATCAGCGAGAAGACCGGATCGACGACCGGCAGCGCGTCCCAGCCGACGCCCGGGAACGCCTCGGGAAACACCAGGCTCAGCGCGGACAGCGCGCACACCAGGGCGAGCAGCGCCCGGGACGGCTGCGGCCGGCGGCCCACGAAGTGCCGTACGGTCTCCGGCCAGCCGCCCAGCCGGCCCATCGAGAAGGCGAGCACCGCGAAGAAGACCCCGTCGTAGACCACCCGGGCCTCGGCGCCCTCCAAGGTCTTCGGCGAGGCGATCGTCCCGCCCCACCACCAGTCACCGGGGGTGAACACCCGCAGCAGCGTGAACTGGTACGGCAGGGCGCCGCGCCGCCACAGCGACCACAGCACCAGCGCCACCACCAGCGGCACGATCATGCCGATCACCGTGACCGGGGCCAGCCGCTCCGACGCTCGCGCGGCCTTCGGCAGCCGGTACCCGAACCGCCAGATGCCGGGCCCGGCCGCCGGGCGCTCCTCGTCCAGCCACGCGGCGACGGCGGACGCGGACCGCGGGTCCGGCTGGTCCGGCTGGTCCTGCGGGGACGCGGGCGGAGGCACGGCCCCCGGCCCCCCGGCCGGCCGGGGCGGTACCGCGGGCATCCGCGGCGGCCCGGCCGGGCGCGGTACAGGATTCGCGTGCGTACCCCGGGCGTCCTGCGTCCCGTCGCTGTCCATCGCCCCTGCTCCCTGACCAGCCGTTCCGTCCACCGTCAGCGGTCAATCTAACGCGCGGGCAAGGGGAGTTCACCGCTTACGCGGCCGGGGCCGCGGCGTTGTTCCCGTGGAGCCGCGGCGCACCTCCATGTCCACGGCTGTGTCCACGGCTATGTCCACGGCGGACAAGCCGTCCGGCCGACACCGCCCACATGGAGCATGCCGACCCTCCGTGACCCGTCCTAGCCTGCGAGAAAAGAAGAAACGCGTCCGCACCACCGCAGGACACCCCAGAACCTCCAGAACCTTCAGGAGCCCCTCATGACCGCCCTTCCGCAGGAGCGCCGGATCGTCACCGCCATCCCCGGCCCGAAGTCGCAGGAGCTTCAGGCCCGCCGCCTCGCCGCGGTCGCGCAGGGCGTGGGGTCCGTGCTGCCGGTGTTCACCGCGCGCGCGGGCGGCGGCGTCATCGAGGACGTGGACGGCAACCGTCTGATCGACTTCGGCTCGGGCATCGCCGTGACCTCGGTCGGCGCCTCCGCCGAGGCCGTCGTACGCCGGGCCTCGGCCCAGCTCGCCGACTTCACCCACACCTGTTTCATGGTCACCCCCTACGAGGGCTACGTGGAGGTCGCCGAGGCCCTCTCCGAGCTGACGCCGGGTGACCACGCCAAGAAGTCCGCGCTGTTCAACTCGGGTGCCGAGGCCGTCGAGAACGCGGTGAAGATCGCCCGCGCCTACACCAAGCGCCAGGCCGTCGTCGTCTTCGACCACGGCTACCACGGCCGCACCAACCTCACGATGGCGCTGACGGCGAAGAACATGCCGTACAAGAACGGCTTCGGCCCGTTCGCGCCGGAGGTCTACCGCGTCCCGGTCGCCTACGGCTACCGCTGGCCCACCGGTCCGGAGAACGCGGGCCCGGAGGCCGCCGCGCAGGCCATCGACCAGATCTCCAAGCAGGTCGGCGCCGACAACGTGGCCGCCATCATCATCGAGCCGGTGCTCGGCGAGGGCGGCTTCATCGAGCCCGCCAAGGGCTTCCTCCCGGCGATCCGCCAGTTCGCCGCCGACAACGGCATCGTCTTCGTCGCCGACGAGATCCAGTCCGGCTTCTGCCGCACCGGCCAGTGGTTCGCCTGCGAGGACGAGGGCATCGTCCCGGACCTGATCACCACCGCCAAGGGCATCGCCGGCGGTCTGCCGCTGGCCGCCGTCACCGGCCGCGCCGAGATCATGGACGCCGCGCACGCGGGTGGCCTGGGCGGCACCTACGGCGGCAACCCGGTCGCCTGCGCCGGTGCGCTCGGCTCCATCGAGACGATGAAGGAGCTGGACCTCAACGCCAAGGCGAAGCACATCGAGGCGATCATGAAGTCCCGTCTCACCGCGATGGCCGAGAAGTTCGACGTCATCGGCGATGTGCGCGGCCGCGGCGCGATGATCGCCGTCGAGCTGGTCAAGGACCGTACGACCAAGGAGCCGAACCCGGAGGCGACCGCCGCGCTGGCCAAGGCGTGCCACCAGGAGGGCCTGCTGGTCCTGACCTGTGGCACCTACGGGAACGTGCTGCGCTTCCTGCCGCCGCTGGTGATCGGCGACGACCTCCTCAAGGAGGGACTCGACATCATCGAGCAGGCGTTCGCCCGCATCTGAGCGGGGCGGCGCGCAGCCGACTCCCCCCGTGCGGCAGAGCGTGTGAAGAACGTGTGCGAGGTGGATGGCGGGACGGGATTCCGTCTGTCGTACCGCCTGCCACTGCCGTACGTTCTACCCAGATGAGAGATACACCCCGCCCGCAGGGGACTGCGGGCGAACCGGGTGGGAGCCTCCCGGCTTCGACCTGGGCGTGCCCTCGCGCACACCACCGGAGCCCGAGGTTTCGGATTCCACACCGATCGGACGGTCGCCCGCCCCAAACCCCCCGGGGCGGCCGGCGTCCCGATCCGGACGGCCACCCCGGAACCACCCCCCCTGTTCCGGGGTGGCCGACCTCCTTCTGAGCACAGGCGCGTTCAGGCGCCGCCGGTAGGGCCGGGCTGAGAGGGTGTACCTCATGCCACCCCGCTCCGACCAGCAGAGCCCTGAGCAGCAGAAGTCCACACACCGGTCGTCGGTGCCCCTGCTGCTCACTCTCCCCATCGCCCTCCTCGCGCTGATCACCTGGCAGGTCGTCGTCGACGGACCGCTGCTGCGGCTGGACGAGCGGATCAGCCGGACCCTCGTCCACCCGGACCGGGCCTCCGAGCTGATGTCCGACCTGGGGGACGTGCCCGTCGCGGTGCCGGTACTGCTGCTGGTCGCGGTGTACGTGGCCCGGCGGGCCTGGGTGGCCGGCCGACGGGACTGGTGGGTGCCGTCGTTCGCCGCGATGATCCTGATGGCCCTGGTCCCGCTGATCGTCGTCCCCCTGAAAGCCTGGACCGCCCGGTACGGCACGCCGGTGGTACCGCCGGGCCCCGGCTACTTCCCCTCCGGCCACACCGCCACGGCGGCCATCGCCTACGGCGGCGCGGCCCTGCTCCTCCTCCCCTGGCTGCCCACGCCCACACAACGCCGCACGGCCGTAGCCACCGCGTCAGTCCTCGCCCTGACGGTCTCCTACGGCCTGACCCGCCGCGGCTACCACTGGCCCCTGGACGTTTTCGCAAGCTGGTGCCTGTGCACGACCCTGCTCACGATCCTCTGGCTGTTGCTGCGCCGGGCGCCCCGCTGAAGCCTGGCGGCCGCCCCTGCCCTGATCCGGCGGAGCCTCGTCGGGGTCCGTCCCCGGACGGGGTGGTGCGGTTGGTGTCGGGTGTCCGGCGGGTGCGGCTGGGCGTTGGGCGGCGGGGTGATGCCGGCGAGCGGCGGGTGCGGGCGCGGTGGCTGCGCCGGTCAGGCGGAGCCCGCTGAGGTCCGTCCCCGTGTCGATCCGGCTGGCTCCGTCGGCCGATCCCCGGGCGAGGTGGTGTGGGTCGCGTCGGTGTGACGGGTGTGGCTGGGCGTTCGGCGCCTCGGCCAAGCCGGTGGGCGGCGGGACGGGCGCGGTTGCTGGGCGATCCGGGGGAGCCCGCTGAGGCCGCCGCCGCGCCGATCCGGCCAGCCCCGCTGAGGTCCGTCCCCGGGCGAGGCGGTGTGGACCGCGTCGGGTCACGCGCGGCGGGCGCGACTGGGCCCGGGCGGCGGGCGCGGTGGCTGCGCCAAACCGGCGGAGCCCGCTGTGGCCAGCTCCCGGGTCGATCCGGCGCAGCCCAGCTCAGGTCTGTGCCCGGGGCGGTCCGGCGCGGTCCTGCCCAGGTCTGCCCCCCGGGGCGATCCGGCGCGGCCTCGCTGAGGGCCGCTCGCGCGCCGCACCGGTGCCGCCCCGCTCACGTCCGCCCCCGCCAGCCCCCTGATGGCCGACCCCGCGTCGATGGGGCCCAGCCCCTTCAGGTCCGCCCCCGCGCCGATCAGCCCCGCCCCGCTGACCCCCGCCCACCCCGCCAATCCGGCGTACCCCCGCCCCCCCACCCGTACGAGTCGGACAAGCGCTCTGGTGCGTTGGCGCGCCTACCGTGGGGAGCGAAAGCCATAGGAATCCCCAACGCGGAAGGGCCGGGAAATCGACATGACTTCCAGCCACGCCTTCTGGCTCGCCGGCCGCCAGGTCTCCGGCGAGGACAGTTTCGATGTCACCTCGCCCTGGGACGGGCGGCTCGTCGGCAAGGTCAGTGTGCCGACGGACGCGCAGGTCGAGGAGGCCGTGGCCGCCGCGTACGCCGTCCGCGAGGACTTCGCCGCCACCCCGGCGCACGTCCGCGCCGCCGCGCTCGACCATGTCAGCAAGCGGCTCGCCGAGCGCTCCGAGGAGATCGCCCAGCTCATCTCCGCCGAGAACGGCAAGCCGGTGAAGTGGGCGCGCGGCGAGGTCGGCCGGGCCGTGTCCGTGTTCCGGTTCGCCGCCGAGGAGGCCCGCCGGTTCAACGGCGGCGAGGCCCAGCGCCTCGACACCGACCTCGGCGGTCAGGGCCGGCTCGCGCTGACCCGCCGCTTCCCCAAGGGTGTCGTGCTCGGCATCGCGCCGTTCAACTTCCCGCTGAACCTGTGCGCCCACAAGATCGCCCCGGCGATCGCGGCCGGCGTGCCGATCATCCTCAAGCCCGCCCCCGCCACCCCGCTCTCCGGCCTGATCATCGGCGATCTGCTCGCCGAGACCGACCTGCCGGCCGGCTCCTGGTCGATCCTGCCGGTCGCCAACGACCGCATGCCCGCCCTGGTCCAGGACGAGCGGCTGCCGGTCATCTCCTTCACCGGCTCCGAGAAGGTCGGCTACGCGATCATGGACTCGGTGCCGCGCAAGCACTGCACCCTGGAGCTGGGCGGCAACGGCGCGGCCGTCGTCCTCGCCGACTGGGCCTCCGACGCGGACCTCGACTGGGCCGCGACCCGGATCGCCACGTTCTCCAACTACCAGGGCGGCCAGTCTTGCATCTCCGTGCAGCGGGTGATCGTGGACGCGTCCGTGTACGACCGCCTGCTGCCGCGGATCGTCGCCGCCGTCGACGCCCAGGTCACCGGCGACCCCTCCGACAGCGCGACCGACGTCGGCCCGCTGGTCAGCGAGGACGCGGCCCGGCGCGTCGAGTCGTGGGTGGACGAGGCCGTCGCCGCGGGCGCGACCCTGCTCACCGGCGGCAAGCGCGACGGCGCCTCCTACGCGCCGACCGTCCTGACCGACGTACCGGCGGACACCACCCTCGCCTGCGAGGAGGTCTTCGGACCGGTCCTCACCGTGCAGAAGGTGGACGGCGAGGCCGAGGCGTTCGCGGCCGTCAACTCCTCCAAGTACGGCCTCCAGGCGGGCGTGTTCACCCACGACGTGCAGACCGCCTTCCGCGCCCACCGCGCGCTGGAGGTCGGCGGCGTGGTCGTCGGCGACGTGCCGTCCTACCGCGCCGACCAGATGCCGTACGGCGGCGCCAAGCAGTCCGGCGTGGGCCGCGAGGGCGTCCGGTTCGCGATGGACGACTACACCTACGAGCGCGTGCTGGTCCTCACCGGCCTCGCCCTCTGACCGACCCGGTCCCGGGAAGGGGCCCGGCGCCGATGTCCTCGGTGCCGGGCCCCTTCGTCGTGCCGGTCCTCGCCCGGACCCTCAGCCGGAGAAGCCGACCTGCGCGAGCCGCAGCGGCCCGCGCAGCCTCAGACGCAGATCACGCACCCCGCCGACCGCGAAGGACGCCTCGACCGTGCGGTGGTCGTACGGCCCCGCCGTGGCCTCGACCGGCACGGTGACCGGCGCCGGACCGCCGCCGTCCACCCACAGCTCCACCGCACCCGACCCGGCCGCCGTCACCGTCACCCGGCGGGTGTCCGGCCCGAAGTCGCAGTCCCGGAAGAGGAGTTCACCCGTCCCGCCGCCCACCGGCGTCACCGCGTCGCCCGCCGTCCGCGCCCGGTCGACGATCTCGGTGCCGCTCTGCTCGTCGAAGTCGGCGGCGGCCAGCCCGTCCCGGCGGACCGGGCGCGGGGCGGCCGGCTCGCCGTCCAGGGTGACCGTCGTACGCAGCCGGACGTCCTCGCTGGAGCCGCCGACCAGCAGCTCGTAGGGGCCGGGCTCCACGCGCGGGCCGCCGCGGGCCACGTCCCAGAACGCGAACGCGGACAGCGGGACCTCGAAGAACACCTCCGCCGTGGCGCCCGGCGCCAGCGTGATCCGGTGGTGGCCGAGCAGCTCACGGCGCGGCCGGGCGACCGACGGCTCCACCGCGCGCGTGTAGAGCTGCGGGACCTCGTCGGCCGTCCGGTCCCCGGTGTTGGTGACCGTGCACGCGACCTTGACCGTGCCGTCCCCGGTCCGCACCGACAGGCCCGCGTAGGAGAACGACGCGTAGCCCAGCCCGTGCCCGAAGGGGTACAGCGGCCGGCCCTCGGCGTACAGGTAGGTCTGGCGGCTCCCGATCACGTCGTAGTCGAGGAGGTCGGGCAGACCGGCGTCGTCGGCGTACCAGGTCTGCGGGAGCCGGCCGGCGGGGGAGACGTCCCCGGCCAGCACCCGGGCGAGGGCCGTGCCGGCGGCCTGTCCGCCGTGCGCGGTCCACAGCACCGCCGACAGCGGGCCCGGCTCGATCGCGTACGGGTACGACGACACCAGCGCCAGCACGGTGCGCGCCGACCCGGCGCGGGCCGCGGCGAGGACGCGTTCCTGGTGGGCGGGCAGCCGCAGGGTCGTACGGTCCTCGGTCTCCCGGCCGTTGATGTGCGGGTCGTTGCCCGCCACCACCACGACCACGTCCGCACCGGCCGTCGCGCGGGCCACCGCGGCCTCGGCGCGTTCCACGACGACGACCTCGAAGACCTCGGGATCGTCGGACGCCTCGTCGGCGACCCGTACCCCGTCGGCGGCGACCCGGACCGGGCGGCCCGTGCCCAGATGCCGCAGCAGGCGACCGCCGTCGTGCGGTTCGAGTCGGAACGTCTCCTGGACCACCCAGCCGCCGGGCTGCTCCGCGGAGGCGCGCAGGAAACCGTCCTCGGCGACCGAGAGATACCGGCCGTCGGGCGCGCGCAGGGTGAGCACGCCGTCGCCCCAGTCGACCAGCGCGAGTTCGGTGCCGACGGCGTCCGTCGTGAGCGGCGGGAGGTCGGTGCGGCCCGCGAGCAGCGCCGGGTCCAGGGCGCCTTCGGCGCCGCGCGCCGCCTCGTCGGCGGCGTCCCCGGGCGCGGCCGGGACCCGCAGACACCTCCCCGCCGACGTCCTCAGCAGCACTCGGTCCACCCCCTCCGCGAACTCCACCCGGTCGGCGCCGAACCGCTCGTACAGCCCCTCCAGGGGAGTGGAGCGGTGGATCAGGGTGCCGCTGTACCAGTCGAGCTTGCACTCGTCGGCGAGCAGGCCGACCACCGCGATCCGGGTGCCGTCCGCCAGCGGCAGCACCCCGTCGTTGCGCAGCAGGACGACCGCCTGCTCGGCGGCCTCCCGGGCGAGGTCGCGATGGGCCGGGGTGTCGAACTCCCCGCCGCGCGCGTACGGATCGTGGTCCGGGTCGAACTCGCCGAGACGGAACCGTACCGAGAGCTGCCGGCGGACCGCCGCGTCGAGATCGGCCTCCGTGAGCAGGCCCCGCTCCAGCGCCCCGCGCACCCGGGCGGTGACCGTCGAGGCGTCCGTGCCGTGGTCGGTGAAGCTGTCCACGCCCGCCCGCAGCGCGGCCGCCGTCGCCTCCTCGTGGGTGTCGAAGTAGTGCTCGGTGTCGACCAGGTTGGAGGGCGCGCCCGCGTCCGAGCAGATCAGCAGCTCTTCGTCCGTCCAGGTCCGCAGGTGCTCGCGCAGATACGGGGAGACGTGGTTGGGGCGGCCGTTGACCAGGTTGTACGCCGGCATCACCCCGGCCACCGCGCCCGCCTCGACGGTCTCCCGGAAGGCGCGCAGATCGTACTCGTGCAGCACGCGCGGGCGGACCGAGGACGAGGTGACGTCCCGGCCGGTCTCGTTGTTGTGGGCCAGCCAGTGCTTGAGGACCGGGGCGGTGCGCCAGTACACGGGGTGGTCGCCGCGCAGGCCGCGGGTGTAGGCGGTGGCGATCGCCGAGGTGAGCTTCGGGTCCTCGGAGTAGCCCTCCTCGTTGCGGCCCCACAGCGGATGGCGCAGCAGATTGACGGTGGGCGCCCAGACGTTCAGGCCCACCCGGTCGTCGCGGGCGCGCATCGCCCTGGCCTCCTCGGACACCGCCGCGCCGACCCGGCGCACCAGCTCCGGGTTCCAGGTCGCGCCGAGCCCCACGGCCTGCGGGAACACCGTCGCCGGGCCCATCCACGCCACCCCGTGCAGGGCCTCCTGGCCGGTGCGGAACGCGGCGACGCCCAGCCGCTCGACGGCCGGGGCGAACTGGTGCAGGAAGGAGATCTTCTCGTCCCGGGTGAGACGCGCCAGCAGATCGTCGATGCGCTTCGCGAACGGCAGATCCGGATCGCGGAACGGCGGCGTGGGCGGCGTGGATGCGGTCACGTGGGGATCCCTTTGCGCGGAAGCGGGACGACTCTTTCGAAGCGCTTCGATGCTGGGCGGGCGCACCGCCGGGTGTCAAGAGAAGCACACCGCTCTTTCAAGCAGCGCATACGAACAGGCCACCCCTGAGGGTCCGAGGAATCTTGGGAACGACCCTTGTGCGCCCCAGGGCGTTCACTTAACCTCGCTGCAACATCGAAGCGCTTCGACTGAAGGGTTGCCGCGATGACGCCGAACGCCGCTTCCTCCGCTCCCCCCGCTTCCCCCGTGACCTCCCGGAGAAGCTTCCTCGCCGCCACGGCGGTCGCCGGCGCGGCGGTGGCGGGAGGGGTGCCGCTGCTGACCGCCTGCGGCGGCACGGACGGCGGCTCGCGCGACGGCACCACCTCGGGCAAGGACGCCGAGAAGATCCTCCCGGCGTTCGTCGCCGGCACGGTGGTCACGCCCGACATCCCGTCGAAGAACGGCTCCGCCGCGGGCTTCACCGCCGAACTCGACCTGGCGGGCCTGAAGACCTCGGTGCCCAAGAAACTCGGCAAGGGCGGCCGCGTCACCGTCATGTCGCCGTTCTGGGGCTCCCCGCCCAAGGGCGGAAACGCCTACTACACGGCGATGAACGACCTCATCGGCGTCGACGTCGTCTGGCAGAACCAGGACGGCAACACCTACGACCAGAAGCTCGGCGCGGTCCTCGCCTCCAGCGACGTACCGGACGTCGTGGTCGTCCCCGGCTGGAACATGACCGGCAAGATACCCAGCGCGATCATCAGCAAGTTCGCCGACCTCGGGCCCTACCTGTCCGGCGACGCCGTCAAGGAGTACCCGAACCTCGCCGCGATCCCCACCGACGCCTGGCGGCGCTCCATCTTCGGCGGCAAGCTGCGCGGTCTGCCGATGCCGTCCTCGTACGTCACCAACATCGTGCCCTTCTACCGCAAGGACGTCTTCGACGAGGAGGGGTACGAAGTCCCCGACTCCGCCGACGCGTTCTTCGCCCTGGCCAAGGAGATCACCAACGCCCGGGCCAAGCGGTGGGCCTGCCTCGACATGAAGTGGACCGCCTGGAACATGTTCGGCGTCCTGTCCGGCGACGAGAAGTCGCTCGGCTGGAACGTCGTCGACGGCAAGCTGATCAACCGCGTCGAGACCCAGGAGTACCTGGAGGCCATCGAGTGGACGCGCAAGCTGTTCGCCGCCGACCTCGTCCACCCCGACGCCAAGCTGGGCAAGAGCAGCGCCACCGACCCCGCCCCCAAGTTCGTGGCCGGCGAGTTCCTGATCTACAACCAGGACATCTCGCAGTGGTACGGCCAGGCCGCCGCCCAGGCCACCCAGAACCCGGACTTCCGGATCTGGGGCATGGACCTCTTCGGCCACGACGGCGGTGACCCCACCCTGTGGGCCAAGAACCCGGCGGGCATCTTCGCCTTCGTCAACAGGAAGGCGTCCGAGTCGGTCGTCCGGGACGTCCTCGCCGTCGCCAACGTCACCGCCGCGCCGTACGGCACCAAGGAGTTCATGCTCACCAACTACGGCGTCGAGGGCACCCACTACACCCTCGAGGACGGTGTCCCGGTCAAGACCGACCAGGGCAACATCGATGTCCTCAACGCCTATGTGATGATCGCCAGCCCCGCCGCCACCCTCGCCCACCCCGACCTCCCCGAGGTCGCCCGGGGCCAGGTCGAATGGCAGCAGCGCATGGGCGCCTTCACGAAGAAGTCGTCCTTCTACGGCATGCAGATCACCGAGCCCGCCCGCTACACCAACCTCTACAACGACTTCGAGCAGTTGGAGGACGACATCATCCGCGGCCGCAAGAAGATCGGCGACATGCAGCAGGCCGTCTCCGACTGGCGCAGCAAGGGCGGCGACAAGCTGCGGGACTGGTACCAGAAGCTGCTCGACGACAACGGCACGGCGGCGAGCTGATCCGGGACCGAGACGGTCCGCGACCGAGGCAAGGAGAACCGCCGTGTCCCACAGCACGGTGCCGCGCGACGCGGCCGGCACGGACGATCCGCATCACATACCGGAAGAGCCCGCGCCCCCGCCCACGCCCCGTGAACGCCCGCCGGGCAGGCTGAGCCTGCGTCTGCGGTTCCGGCGCGACCGCGTCCTGCTGCTGATGACCCTGCCCGCCGTCGCCCTGCTCCTGCTCTTCAACTATGTGCCGATCCTGGGCAACATCGTGGCGTTCCAGGAGTACGACCCGTACATCAGCGACAACGGCGTGGTCTCCATGCTGCACAGCCCGTGGGTGGGGCTGGAGAACTTCCGGCGCATCGTCGAGGACTCGGCGTTCTGGGACGCCGTCGTGAACACGCTCGTGCTGTTCTTCCTCCAACTGGTGCTGTTCTTCCCGATCCCCGTCCTGCTCGCGCTGCTCATCAACAGCGTGATCAGGCCCCGGGTGCGCGCGGTCGCGCAGGCGGTCCTGTACCTGCCCCACTTCTTCTCGTGGGTGCTGGTCATCGCCGTCTTCCAGCAACTGCTGGGCGGCGCGGGCATCTTGTCCCAGCTCCTGCGGCAACACGGCTACGACGGCCTCGACATCATGACCGACCCCGAGACCTTCAAGTTCCTGATCACCGCGCAGAGCGTGTGGAAGGACGCGGGCTGGGGGATCATCGTCTTCCTCGCCGCGCTGTCCTCGGTCCCCGCCGACCTCTACGAGGCCGCCGCGATGGACGGCGCCGGACGCCTGCGCCGCATGTGGCACGTCACGCTCCCCGCGCTGCGCCCCGTGATCGCGCTGCTGCTGGTGCTGCGGGTCGGGGACGCGCTGACGGTCGGCTTCGAACAGATCCTGCTGCAACGCGACTCCGTGGGACCGGGTGCCTCCGAGGTGCTGGACACCTTCGTCTGGTGGAACGGCGTCCGCAACCAGGACTTCGGATACGCGGCCGCCGCCGGACTGGTCAAGGGCGTCGTCAGCCTCGGGCTGGTCCTCGCCGCGAACAAGGTCGCCCATCTCATGGGCGAGCAGGGGGTGTACAAGAAGTGAGCGCCGTGACCGGGAAGACCCGCTGGTGGAGCGCGCCGCCCCGGCCCGCCTGGGAGGAGGCGCCGGGCCGCGCCGGCGTGGCGGGCAAGGGCCTGGTCCTCACGCTGGCCTGCCTCGGGGTGCTCTTCCCCCTGTGGATCGTGGTCGTCACGAGCCTGTCCTCCCGCCGCACCATCGACGAGGCGGGCGGCCTGGTGATGATCCCCAGGGACCTCACCCTCGTCGCCTACCGGGAGCTGCTCAGCGGCGGCCAGGTGACCCGGGCCGCGGTGATCAGCGTCCTGATCACCCTGGTCGGCACGGCGTTCTCGATGACCGTGTCCGTGCTGTGCGCCTACGGCCTGTCCCGCACCGGCTCGCTCGGACACCGCTGGCTGCTGATGCTCCTGCTCGCCACGATGTTCTTCAGCGCCGGTCTGATCCCGACCTATCTGCTGGTGCAGTCCCTCGGCCTCACCGACACCTATCTCGCGCTGATCCTGCCGAGCGCGCTGAGCGTCTTCAACATCCTGGTGCTGCGCGGCTTCTTCATGGGGATCTCGCAGGAACTGACCGACAGCGCGCGCATCGACGGGGCGGGGGACGTCCGGATCCTGTGGCAGATCGTGATGCCGCTGTCCCGCGCGGTGCTCGCCGTCATCACGCTGTTCTACGCGGTCGGGTACTGGAGCGCCTGGTTCAACGCGTCGCTGTACCTCAACGACCAGGAGATGATGCCGCTCCAGAACGTCATGATCCAGCTCGTGCAGAAGCAGGAGGCCCCGGTCGGGCTCGGCCAGGCCATCAAGACCGGTGAACTGTCCGGTCTGGCCGTGCAGATGGCGGTCATGGTGATGGCGCTGCTGCCGGTGGCCGTGCTCTCGCCGTTCGTCCAGAAGCACTTCAAGAAGGGGATGCTGACGGGCGCGGTCAAGGGGTGAGCGCCCCTGTGGCACGCCCCCGACGGCACCCCCGCGGCTCTCCACGGCACCCCCGGCTCCCCGTCACCCACCCGCTGCGAGGTTCCCCCATGCCCGTCACCCGCCGTACCGTCCTCGCCGGCACCGCGGCCGCCGCCGCGCTGTCCGTACCGGCCGCGCTGCCCGCCGGAGAGGCTCGCGCGGCCACCGGCACCACCGCCGCCGCCGGGACGGCACCCGCCCCCGAGGGCGCCCCCGGCTACCGCTGGCGCAACGTCGTCATCGGCGGCACCGGCTTCGTCACCGGCGTCCTCTTCCACCCCACCGTCCGCGGCCTGGCCTACGCCCGTACGGACATCGGCGGCGCCTACCGCTGGGACGAGGGACCCGCGCGCTGGACCCCGCTCACCGACCACCTCGGCTGGGACGACTGGAACCTGCTCGGCGTGGAGGCCCTCGCGGTCGACCCCGCCCACCCGGACCGCCTCTACCTCGCGCTCGGCACCTACGCCCAGTCCTGGGCGGGCGACGGCGCCGTCCTGCGCTCCGAGGACCGCGGCGCCACCTGGACCCGCGCCGACCTGGCCGTGAAGCTGGGCGCGAACGAGGACGGCCGGGGCACCGGGGAGCGCCTCCTCGTCGACCCCCGGGACAGCGACACGCTGTGGCTGGGGACCCGCCACGACGGGCTCCTCCGATCCACCGACCGGGGCGCCACATGGGCGGCCGCCGACGGCTTCCCGGGCACGCCGAGCGCGACCGGCCAGGGCGTCACCCTGCTGGTCGCCGCGGGCCGCACCCTCTACGCCGGGTGGGGCGACTCCGACGGCACCCCCGGCTCCCCGAACCTCTTCCGGACCAGCGACGGCCGCACCTGGGAGGCCGTACCCGGACAGCCCACCGGTCCCGCAGCGAAGGTCCCGGTCCGGGCCGCCCACGACCGCCACGCCGGTGAGCTGTACGTGACGTACGCCGACGCCCCGGGACCCAACGGCCAGTCGGCCGGCAGTGTGCACAAACTGTCGGTCACCGGCGGCGGTTGGACCGACGTGACCCCGGCCGCGCCCGCCGCGGGCGACACCTTTGGCTACGGCGGGGTCGCCGTGGACGCCCGCCGCCCCGGCACGGTCGTCGTCTCCACCAACAACCGCTGGGCGGCCGTCGACACCCTGTACCGGACCACGGACGGCGGCCGCACCTGGACGTCCCTGAAGGACACCGCCGTTCTCGACGTCTCCGAGACGCCCTACCTCAAGTGGGGTGAGGAGAAGCCCAAGTTCGGCTGGTGGATCCAGACCGTCGCCGTCGACCCGCACGACTCCCGGCACGTCCTGTACGGCACCGGCGCCACCGTCTACGGCACCCGCGACCTGTGCCACTGGGCGCCGCGGATCCGCGGTCTGGAGGAGTCCTCGGTACGGCAGTTGATCTCGCCGCCGACCGGTCCCGCGCATCTGATCAGCGGGCTCGGGGACATCGGCGTGATGTACCACGAGCGGCTCACGGCCTCGCCGTCGCGGGGCATGGCGACGAACCCCGTCTTCGGGACGGCGACGGGACTCGCCCAGGCCGCGGCCAGGCCGTCGTACGTCGTCCGCACCGGCTGGGGCGACCACGGCAACGGCGCCTTCTCGCACGACGGCGGCCGCACCTGGGAGCCCTTCGCGGCACAGCCCGCCCTCGCCGCGCAGGCGCCGGGGCCGATCGCGGTCGGCGCCGACGGCCGGGTGCTGCTCTGGAGCTTCGTGCACTGGGACGGCACCGGGTACCCCGCCCACCGCTCCACCGACGGCGGCAGGACCTGGACCGAGGTGCCCACCTTCCCGGCGGGCGCCACCCCGCTCGCCGACCCGGCCGATCCGGTCCGCTTCTACGCGTACGACACCGGCAGCGGGACCCTGTACGCCAGCACCGACGGCGGGCTCACCTTCACCGGCCGGGCGGGCGGACTGCCCGCGGGGGACAGCCAGTTCCAACTGGCGGCGGCGCCGGGGCGCTCCGGCGACCTCTGGCTGAGCACCAAGGGGAACGGCCTGTACCGGTCCACCGACGGCGGGGCGTCCTTCACCAGGTCGACCAGTTGCTGGGCGTCGTACACCGTCGCCTTCGGCAGGGCCGCCGCCGGGGCCTCCTACCCGGCCGTCTACCAGGTCGGCGCCACCGGGGACGTCACCGCCGTGCACCGCTCCGACGACGGCGGGGCGAGCTGGGTCCGGATCGACGACGACCGGCACCGCTGGGGCTGGACCGGCGCGGCCCTCGCCGCCGACCCGCGGATCCACGGCCGTGTCTACGTCGCCACCAACGGGCGGGGCATCCAGTACGGGGAGCCGGTGTGAGGCCGGGCCTGCGGGACGTCACCCGCGGCCGGATCCTGTTCGGCGGCGACTACAACCCCGAGCAGTGGCCCGAGGAGACCTGGCGGGAGGACGTCCGGCTGATGCGCGAGGCCGGCGTCAACGCGGTGACCGTCGGCGTCTTCTCCTGGGCGAGGCTCGAACCCCGGCCGGGGGCACGGGAGTTCGGCTGGCTGGACCGGCTGATGGACCTGCTGCACGAGCACGGGATCGGCGTGGTCCTGGCCACCCCCACCGCCGCCCCGCCGCCGTGGCTCGGCCGGCTGCACCCCGACACCCTGCCCCGCACCGAGGACGGCCGGATCGAGTGGTGGGGCGGCCGGCAGCACTTCTCCCATTCCAGCGCCGCCTACCGCGCCCACGCGGCCGCCATCACCGAGGCGCTGGCGGCCCGTTACGCGGACCACCCCGCGCTGACCCTGTGGCACATCAACAACGAGTACTGCACGGCCGACCACGGCGACGAGGCCGCCGCCCGCTTCCGCCGCTGGCTGCGCGCCCGGTACGGCACCCTCGACGCCCTCAACACCGCCTGGGGCACGGCCTTCTGGAGCCAGGGCTACGACACCTGGGACGGCATCCTGCCGCCGCGCACCCCGCACCATCTCCGGAACCCCGCCCAGGTGCTGGACTTCCGGCGCTTCACCTCCGACATGCTCCTGGAGTGCTTCACCGCCGAGCGGGACATCGTCACCCGGCACACCCCGCGGGTGCCGGTCACCACCAACTTCATGCCGCTCTTCATCGGCCAGGACGCCTGGCGCTGGGCCGAGGAGGAGGACGTCGTCTCCGTCGACCTCTACCCCGACCCGCGCGACCCCCTCGGCGCTCAGCACGGTGCGCTCGTCCAGGACCTCACCCGCTCGCAGGCCCGCGGCCCCTGGATGCTGATGGAGCAGGCGGCGGGCCGGGTCGACTGGCGCGCGGTGAACCACCCCAGACCGCGCGGCCTGCACCGGCTGTGGTCCTTCCAGGCCGTGGCCCGCGGCGCGGACGCCGTCTGTCACTTCCAGTGGCGCCAGTCCCGGCAGGGCGCCGAGAAGTTCCACTCCGGCATGCTCGGGCACGCGGGGGAGCGGGGCCGCACCTTCCAGGAGATCAAGCGGATCGGCGCCGAACTGGCCCTGATCGGCGGCGAGGTGACCGGCACCCGCAACCACGCCGACATCGCGATCCTGCACGACTGGCACGCCTGGTGGGCGAGCGCCCAGGACTCCCGCCCCTCCGCGCGCGTCGACCATCCGGCCGTGCTGCACGCCTGGCACCGCGCCCTGTGGGAGGCCCACCTCGCCACCGACTTCGCCCACCCCGATCACGACCTCGGCGGCTACCGGCTGGTCGTCGTCCCGCAGTCGTACGCGATGACGGACGCGGCGATCGACAACCTCCTCGGGTACGTCCGGGCCGGCGGCACCCTGGTCTGCGGCTTCCTCACCGGCGTCGCCGACCAGGACGACCGGATCCGCCCCGGCGGCATGGACGCCCGGCTGCGAGAACTGTTCGGCATCGACGTCCTGCACGAGTGGTGGCCGCTGGAGGAGGGGGAGAGCGCCGACTGCGACGGCTTCCGGGGCACTCTGTGGTCGGAGGAGATCGAGGCGGCCGAGGACGCCACGGTCGAGGCCCGCTACACGGGCGGCGAACTCGGCGGACTGCCCGCCGTGGTGCGCCGCGACCGCGCCTGGTACCTCTCGACGCTCCCCGAACCGGACGCCCTGCGCGCCCTGCTCACCCGGATCGCCGCCGACGCGGGCGCCCGCCCGGTCCTCGCCGGTCTGCCCGCGCGCGTGGAGGCGGTACGCCGCGGTGAGCTGCTCTTCCTCCTTCACCACGGGCGCGACCCGGTGACCGTCGACCTGCCAGGACCGCACACCGACCTGCTCACCGGTGACAAGCTCACCGGACAGATCACCCTCGGCCGGTACGGCGTGGCGGTGCTGCGCCCGTGAACCCCGTCCACGGCACCTGGGAACCCCGGCCCGCCGCCCGCTGGGAGGACGCCTTCCTGAGCGGCAACGGCCGGCACGGCATCCTGGTGTTCGGTGATCCGGACGACGACCGGGTCGTCGTCACCCATCACACGCTGGTCCGCCCCAACGGCGGCGAACACGCCCGCCCGCCCGAGCTGGCCGCCGAACTCCCCGCCCTCCAGGACCGGTTGCTCGCCGGGGACCTGACCGCCGCCGAGAGCTTCACCGACGGCCGGCCCCTCCAGTGGGTCCAGCCCTTCCACCCGGCCTTCCAACTCCGCCTCAGGGCCGCATCACCCCCGCCCGAGCCGCACGACCACCGCCGTACCGTCGACTTCACCACCGGCGAGATCACCGCCCGCCGTGCCGACCGGACCGGCCAGGTCTTCGTCTCCCGCGCCGACGACGTGATCGTCCACCGCGTCACCGCCCCCGACCTGCACCTCTCCCTGGACCACCGGCTCCCCGGCGCCCCCGCCGACCTGGCCGTCGGCCACGGCGCGGTCCGCATCCCGGAGGGTGCCCTGCTCACCCTGCGCGCCCGCTACCCGGCGAGCGAGCGCGGGTACACCGGCGTGACCCTCGCCGTGGTCACCGGCGGCAGCACCGAACTCGCCCTCCCCGGCGTCCGGATCACCGGCGCCGCGTCCGTGCTGCTCCTGACCCGCGTCCGCCGCCACACCGGCGACCTGGACCTCACCGCCGAGCGGCGCGCCCTCGCCGCACTGCCGCACTCCTACGACACCCTCCTGGCCCGCCATCTCGCCCTGCACCGCACCGCCTACACGCGCGTCACCCTCGACCTGCACGCCGACCCGGCCGAACGCGCCCTGCCCGGCTCGGAGTTGCTGAAGCGCCCGGACAGCCCGGCGCTCCTGGAACGCCTCTTCGCCGCCGGCCGCTACCATCTGCTCTCCTCCTCCGGTCTCAACCCGCCCCGGCTGACCGGCCTGTGGACCGGCGACTGGGACACCGCGTGGTCCGGGGCGTTCACCCACGACGCGAACCTCAACCTCCAGACCGCCTCCGCCACGGCCGCCGCCCTCCCCGAGGTCACCGCCGCCCTCGCCGGCCTGATCCACCGGCAGCGCGACGACTGGCGCGAGAACGCCCGCGCCGTCTTCGGCGCCCGCGGCATGGTCGCGCCCGCGCACAGCGACGGCGAGTCCGGGCTGTCGTACCACTTCAGCCGGGAGTACCCGCTGCACCTGTGGACGGCAGGGGCCGACTGGCTGCTCAAGCCGCTGGTCGACCACGACGAGGCCCACGGCGTCCGCGACCCGCGCACCGCCGCCGCGCTCGCCGAGGTCGCCCGGTTCTACGAGGACTTCCTGACCCGCACCGACGCCGGGGGACGGCTCGTCGTCGTCCCCTCCTACTCGCCCGAGAACCGTCCCGCGAACGGCAGTTGGGGCGCACTCGACGCGGCCATGGACCTCTCCGCCGCCCGGCACGCCCTGCGCACCGCCGCCGACCGCCACCCCGGCCCGGACGCCGACCGATGGCGGGCCCTCGCCGACCGTCTCCCGCCGCACCGGATCAACGCCGACGGCGCCCTCGCCGAATGGGCCCGCCCCGGCCTCGACGACACCTACGACCACCGCCACCTCAGCCATCTGTACGGCGTGTGGCCGCTGGACGAGATCACCCCGTACGACACTCCGCGCCTCGCGGCCGCCGCCCACCGGGCGCTCGCCCTGCGCGGCGCCGAGAACGACTCCGCGCACGGCCATCTGCACCACGCCCTGATCGCGGCGAGGCTGCTCGACGGCCCCCGGGTCGGCCACGCCCTCGCCGCCGTCCTGGACGGCGACTTCTTCCACGCCTCCCTGATGAGCGCCCACTACCCCCACCGGCACGTCTACAACGCCGACGCCGCCCACACCCTGCCGGCCGTGCTGATCGAGGCACTGATCCACTCCACGCCCGAGCGGCTGGTCCTGCTCCCCGCCGTGCCGGCCGCGCTGCCCGCGGGCGAACTGCGCGGTGTGCGCACCCGGTTCGGCGCTCAGGCCGACCTCTTCTGGGGTCCCCGGGGCCTGCGAGCCGTGCTGCGGCCGACGCGCACCGTGCGCGTCGACGTCCGGACCCCCGACGGCGAGGCGAGAGCGCTCGACCTCGTCGCCGGCGCGGAACACGTCCTCACCGCGGGGACGTGGCACCTCCCCCCACCCATGGAAGGGACACCATGGCACCACACACACGGGCCGGGCTCGCCAAGGCCCTGACCGCCCCCGCCCTCGCCCTCGGCATCACCGTCGGCATGGCGGCCGCCCCCGCCTCGGCCGCCGTCTGGAACTCCTGCGACCAGTGGGGCAACACCACCCTGGGCGGCTACACGCTCTACAACAACATCTGGGGTTCCGGCGCCGGAAGCCAGTGCGTCTGGGCCAACTCCGGTACGAACTGGGGCGTCTGGGCGAACCATCCGAACACCGGCGGCATCAAGTCCTACCCGAACTCCAAGAAGGTCATCAACAAGACGATCACCTCCCTGGGTTCGCTCTCCAGCAGCTACAACGTCACGGTCCCGTCGTCCGGCGCGTACAACACGTCGTACGACATCTGGGACACGGACTACGACTACGAGATCATGCTCTGGGTGAACTACAACGGCGCCGTGGGACCGCTCGGCACCTCCCAGGGCACCGTCACCCTCGGCGGTCACACCTGGAGCGTCCACAAGGGCAGCAACGGCGCCAACGAGGTGTTCTCCTTCCTGCGCACCTCCGACTCCTCCTCCGGCACCGTGAACATCCTGCCGATCCTGAAGTGGATCAAGGACACGAAGGGCTGGTTCGGCAACGAGACCATCGGGGACGTGCAGTTCGGGTACGAGATCACCTCGTCCTCGGGCGGCCTCGACTTCGTGACCAACAACCTCACCGTCAGCAGCAGTTGACGCGGGCGGGCCGGGGCGCCGGTCTGCCGCGGGGCCGCTATCCGGCCACCGGCAGCCGCGCCCCGTCCCGCAGGAACAGCGGGATCCGCTCCAGCGGCGCGTCGACCGTCACGGCCGCCCCGCCCGGGTACGTCTCACCGGTCCACGCGTCCGTCCACACCGCCCCCGCCGGGAGATACGCCGTACGGCTGGTGGCGCCCGCCGTCAGCACCGGCGCCACCAGCAGGTCCCGGCCGAAGAGATAGGCGTCGTCGACCGACCAGGCCGCCGGGTCGCCGGGGAACTCCAGGAACAGCGGCCGCATCGGCGGCAGCCCCTCCTCGTGCGCCTCCCGCATCACGTCCAGCACATACGGCCGCAGCCGCTCCCGCAGCCGCAGATACGCCTCCAGGACCGCCCCGGCCTCCTCGCCGTACGACCACACCTCGTTGGGGCCGCCCGTCATGTCCGGGCCGAGCGGCATGCCCGGGTCGCGGAAGCCGTGCAGCCGCATCAGCGGGGACAGCGCGCCGAACTGGAACCAGCGGACCATGACCTCCCGGTACGCCGGGTCGTCCGGATCGCCGCCGTGGAAGCCGCCGATGTCGGTGTTCCACCACGGGATGCCCGACAGCGCGGTGTTGAGACCGGCCGCGATCTGGCGGCGCAGGGTGGCGAAGTCGGCACCGATGTCACCCGACCACAGGGCGGCGCCGTAGCGCTGACTGCCCGCCCACGCCGACCGGTTGAGGGTGATCACCTCCTCGCCGGCGGCCCGCAGCCCGTCGTGGAAGGCGCGCGCGTTGTCCGCCGGGTAGAGGTTGCCGACCTCCAGACCGGGCCCCGCCCAGTACCGCAGGTTCTCCTGGAAGCCCGGCTTCAGCTCCGGCTCGCAGGCGTCCAGCCAGAACGCCTTGATGCCGTACGGCACAAGGTAGTTGTCCCGGATCCGGGACCACAGGAAGTCCCGCGCCCCGGGGTTCGTCGCGTCGTAGAACGCCACCTGGACCGTGGACGCGACGCCCTTGTCCGGCCAGTCGGCGTGCGCCGTCGGACCGTACTCGGTGCCGATGAGATGGCCGCGCTGCTCCAGCACGGCGTGGTTCTCCGACAGCGGGGACACCGACGGCCAGACGGAGACCACCAGCCTGACGCCCAGCTCCTCCAGCTCCCGCACCATCGCCGCCGGGTCCGGCCACTCGGCCGGATCGAACTTCCAGTCGCCCAGGTGCGTCCAGTGGAAGAAGTCGCAGACGATCGCCGACAGCGGCAGCCCCCGGCGCCGGTACTCCCGGGCCACGGAAAGGAGTTCGTCCTGCGTGCGGTAGCGCAGCTTGCACTGCCAGAAGCCCGCCGCCCACTCCGGCAGCATCGGCGTACGGCCCGTCACCGCGCTGTAGCGGCGCTGGCCGTCCGCCGGATCCCCGGCCGTGATCCAGTAGTCGATCTGGCGCGCCGAGTCCGCCACCCAGCGGGTGCCGTTGCCCGCCAGCTCCACCCGGCCGATCGCCGGGTTGTTCCACAGCAGGGTGTAGCCGCGGCTGGAGGTGAGCACCGGGATCGTCACCTCGGCGTTGCGCTGCACCAGGTCGAGCACCAGCCCCTTCTGGTCGAGCCGCCCGTGCTGGTGCTGGCCCAGGCCGTACAGCTTCTCGTCGTCGTAGGCGGCGAACCGCTGCTCCAGCCGGTGGTGGCCGTTGCCGACGGGCGTGTAGAGACGGGGGCCGGGCCACCAGAAGTGGGCGCGCTCCTCGGCGAGCAGCTCCGTGCCGTCGGCGGTGCGCACGAAGCGGACCAGCCCCTCGCTGTCCACCTCGACGCCCAGCGCGCCGACGGTCAGCAGCCCGCGTCCGTCCTCGGTCTTCACGCTGGACGACGTCGGCGGCGCCTGCGGGAGCAGCGCGCCCGGCAGATCGTCGAGCAGGGGGCCGCCGAGGCGGGCGCGGACCCGGACCGCGTCGGGGCCCCACGGTTCGATCCGCAGGGTCTCCTGACGGCCGGTCCACTCCAGCGCGCCGTCGCGTTCCCGGAAGGTGCCGACGGTGGGGGAGGACTGCGCGAGGCTGACGGTGGCTCGGCCGGTCTGGTCTTCGGCAGGCTGATTCACGTGGGGTGCTCCTGTGCTCCTGGAGGAGTGCAGACAGGGGAGTGCAGACGGAGGAGTGCGGACAGCGGAGTGCGGACGGAGGAGTGAGCGGTGGCTCAGGAGGCGGCCGGTGCCGGACCCGAACTCGCCCGGACCGTCAGCTCGGGCGCCAGCAGCACCACGTCGTCCGTGCCCCGGCCGTCCAGCTTGGCGACGAGCCGCTCCACGGCGTGCCGGCCCATCTCCTGCGCGGGGATGGCGACCGAGGTCAGCCGCACCGACGCCTGGACCGCGACCTGCTCGGGGCAGACCGCGACCACCGACACGTCCTCGGGCACCGCCCGCCCCTGCTGGCGCAGCAGCGCGAGCAGCGGTTCGACCGCCGACTCGTTCTGCACGACGAACCCGGTGGTGCCCGGCCGTTCGTCGAGGATGCGGGCCAGGGTCACGGCCATCGCGTCGTACCCGCCCTCGCAGGGCCGGTGCAGCAGCCGTACGCCCAGCTCCCGGGAGCGGGCGCGCAGTCCGTCGAGGGTGCGCTCGGCGAACCCGGTGTGCCGTTCGTAGACCGCCGGGGCCTCGCCGATCACGGCGACATCGCGGTGGCCGAGGGAGGCGAGATGCTCCACGCACAGCGCGCCGGTCGCCGTGAAGTCGAGGTCCACGCAGGTCAGTCCGGTGGTGTCGGCGGGCAGTCCGATCAGCACCGAGGGCCGGCCGGCGCCGCGCAGCAGCGGCAGCCGTTCGTCGTCGAGCTGGACGTCCATCAGGATCATCGCGTCGGCGAGCCCGCTGCGGGTGACCCGGCGGACCGCGTCGGGGCCCTCCTCGCCGGTGAGCAGCAGGACGTCGTAGCCATGGGCGCGGGCGGTGGTGGCCACCGCGATGGCGATCTCCATCATCACCGGCACGTACATGTCGGTGCGCAGCGGCACCATCAGCGCGATGATGTTCGACCGGCTGCTCGCCAGGGCGCGCGCGCCCGCGTTGGGGTGGTAGCCCAGCTCGCGGATGCTCTGCTCGACCCGCTGCCGGGTGGTCGTGGAGATGGACCGCTTGCCACTGAGGACATAGCTCACCGTGCTCGCCGAGACTCCGGCGTGCTGGGCGACCTCGGCGAGGGTGACCATCCAGCTCTCCAAGCTTTGTGAAGCGCTTCGACAGTGCGCAGGGTGAACAGGTCCGAGTGAGGGTGGTTCGACAGTAGCTCTAGCGGGAGTGGGTGTCCATAGGCTGTCGAAGCGCTTCGACAATCAGAGCCGGGGGTGACAGCGGGGAGGGGCGGGCCGGCGCGCCCCGCCCTCACCCGTTGGGAGCAGTCCCCGCACACTCCGGGTGGCCGCCCGGACACGGCCCGCCACCGGGGCGTCACAAGGCGGCACGGTCGGCCGGGACGGGTCGCCCAGGGCACGAGAGGGGTGGCGGGGTCCCCCCGGATCGGGTACCAACGATCGGGTAGCACCCATCGGTAACCATTCGGTTCCGGATCCCGATTCGCGGCGAGGTGAGCCTCATGTCCGCACCACCCCTCAAGAAGCCCGTCGTCACCGAACGTGAGGCCCGTCAGGTCGCCGAGGCCGCCCGGGAACAGGACTGGCGCAAGCCGAGCTTCGCCAAGGAACTCTTCCTGGGCCGCTTCCGGCTCGACCTGATCCACCCTCACCCCCTCCCCACCGAGGAGGCGGTCCGGCGCGGCGAGCAGTTCCTGGCCAAACTCCGCGTGTTCAGCGAGACGAAGATCGACGGCGCGCTGATCGAGCGCGAGGCCAGGATCCCCGACGAGGTGATCGACGGCCTCAGGGAACTGGGCGCCCTCGGCATGAAGATCGACCCCAAGTACGGCGGTCTCGGCCTCACCCAGGTGTACTACAACAAGGCGCTGGCCCTGGTGGGCTCCGCGAGCCCCGCCGTCGGCGTGCTGCTCTCCGCGCACCAGTCGATCGGCGTGCCGCAGCCGCTGAAGATGTTCGGCACCCCCGAGCAGAAGCAGCGCTTCCTGCCGCGCTGCGCCACCACCGCCATCAGCGCCTTCCTGCTCACCGAGCCGGACGTCGGCTCCGACCCGGCCCGGCTCGCCACGAGCGCGGTGCCGGACGGCGAGGACTACGTCCTGGACGGTGTGAAGCTGTGGACCACCAACGGCGTGGTCGCCGACCTCCTGGTCGTGATGGCCCGGGTCCCCCAGAGCGAGGGCCACCCCGGCGGCATCACCGCCTTCGTCGTGGAGAGCGACTCGCCCGGCATCACCGTCGAGAACCGCAACGCCTTCATGGGCCTGCGCGGCATCGAGAACGGCGTCACCCGCTTCCACCGGGTCCGGGTCCCCGCCGCCAACCGCATCGGCCCCGAGGGCTCCGGTCTGAAGATCGCCCTGACCACCCTCAACACCGGCCGGCTCTCCCTGCCCGCGTCCTGCGTGGCCGCCGGCAAGTGGTCCCTGAAGATCGCCCGCGAGTGGTCGGCGGCCCGCGAGCAGTGGGGCAAGCCCATCGCCCGCCATGAGGCGGTCGGCGCCAAGATCTCCTTCATCGCGGCCACCACCTTCGCCCTGGAGGCGGTGCTCGACCTGTCCTCCCAGATGGCCGACGAGGACCGCAACGACATCCGCATCGAGGGCGCGCTCGCCAAGCTCTTCGCCTCCGAGATGGGCTGGCGGATCGCCGACGAACTCGTCCAGATCCGCGGCGGCCGCGGCTTCGAGACGGCCGACTCGCTGCGGGCCCGCGGCGAACGCGCGGTCCCCGCCGAGCAGCTCCTGCGCGACCTGCGCATCAACCGCATCTTCGAGGGCTCGACGGAGATCATGCACCTGCTGATCGCCCGCGAGGCCGTCGACGCCCATCTCTCCGTCGCCGGGGACCTCATCGACCCCGACAAGTCCCTCCAGGACAAGGCGAGGGCGGGCGCCAACGCCGGTGTCTTCTACGCCAAGTGGCTGCCGAAGCTGGTCGCGGGACCGGGCCAGTTGCCGTCCTCGTACAAGGAGTTCAGGCACGGCGGCACCGACCTCGGCGCGCATCTGCGCTTCGTCGAGCGCCACGCCCGCAAGCTGGCCCGCTCCACCTTCTACGCCATGTCCCGCTGGCAGGGCCGGATGGAGACCAAGCAGAGCTTCCTGGGCCGGATCGTCGACATCGGCGCCGAACTGTTCGCGATGAGCGCGGCCTGCGTCCGGGCCGAGCTGCTGCGCTCCCGCGGCGAGCACGGCCGTGAGGCGTACCAGCTCGCCGACGCCTTCTGCCGTCAGTCCCGGCTGCGCGTCGACGAACTCTTCACCCGCCTGTGGGCCAACACCGACGACACGGACGGCGTGATCGTCAAGGCGGTCATGGCGGGCGGCCACGAGTGGCTGGAGGAGGGCGTCGTCGACCCCTCGGGCGACGGCCCCTGGATCGCCGACACCACCCCGGGACCCAGCGAACGGGAGAACGTGCACCGCCCCATCGGGTGAGGCACCGCACGCCCGGACGACAGGGTGTCCCCTCCCCGGCCCGCCGCGAGAGCGACCGGGCCGGACCAGGAGGGGGCACCCTGTCCGGCCGCCGGTCCGTTGCGGCAACAATGGGGGGATGACCGACAGTCCAGCACCTCTCGCCGACCCGCACCTCGTCTACGATCCCGTCGCGGGCGACGGCCCGAAGGACGTGGTGGTCCTGGGCTCCACCGGGTCGATCGGCACGCAGGCCATCGATCTCGTGCTGCGCAACCCGGACCGCTTCCGCGTCACCGGCCTGTCCGCCAACGGCGGCCGGGTCGCCCTCCTGGCCGAGCAGGCCCGCCGGCTCGGGGTGCGGACCGTCGCGGTGGCCCGCGAGGACGCCGTACCGGCGCTGCGGGAGGCGCTCGCCGCCGAGTACGGCACCGGGGAGCCGCTGCCCGAGGTCCTGGCCGGACCCGACGCGGCCACCCAGGTCGCCGCCTCCGACTGCCACACCGTCCTCAACGGCATCACCGGCTCCATCGGCCTGGCGCCCACCCTCGCCGCCCTGGAGGCCGGCCGCACGCTCGCGCTCGCCAACAAGGAGTCGCTGATCGTCGGCGGCCCGCTGGTGAAGGCGCTCGCCAAGCCCGGCCAGATCATCCCGGTGGACTCCGAGCACGCCGCGCTCTTCCAGGCCCTCGCGGCCGGCACCCGCGCCGACGTCCGCAAGCTCGTGGTCACCGCCTCCGGCGGCCCCTTCCGTGGCCGCACCAAGGCGGAGCTGGCGCACGTCACCGTCGAGGACGCCCTCGCCCACCCCACCTGGTCCATGGGCCCGGTGATCACGATCAACTCCGCGACCCTCGTCAACAAGGGGCTGGAGGTCATCGAGGCACACCTCCTCTACGACATTCCCTTCTCGCGGATTGAGGTGGTCGTGCACCCGCAGTCGTATGTCCACTCGATGGTTGAGTTCACGGACGGATCGACACTGGCCCAGGCGACGCCCCCCGACATGCGCGGGCCCATCGCCCTCGGCCTCGGCTGGCCCCACCGCGTCCCCGACGCGGCCCCCGCCTTCGACTGGAGCACCGCGTCGACCTGGGAGTTCTTCCCGCTCGACAACGACGCCTTCCCCTCGGTGAACCTCGCCCGGCACGTGGGCGAGCTGGCCGGGACGGCACCGGCGGTGTTCAATGCCGCCAACGAGGAGTGCGTCGAGGCGTTCCGCCGGGGCGCGCTGCCCTTCAACGGGATCATGGAGACCGTGACGCGGATCGTCGAGGAACACGGCACCCCGCGCACGGGAACCTCGCTCACCGTGCCGGACGTCCTCGAAGCGGAGACCTGGGCCCGCGCCCGGGCCCGGGAACTGACGGCACGGACGGCGGAGGCCCGCGCATGACGACCCTGATGTTCATCCTCGGGATTCTGGTCTTCTTCGTGGGCCTGCTCTTCTCGATCGCCTGGCACGAGCTGGGCCACCTCTCCACGGCCAAGCTGTTCGGCATCCGCGTGCCCCAGTACATGGTCGGCTTCGGCCCCACCCTCTGGTCGCGGCACAAGGGCGAGACCGAGTACGGCGTCAAGGCCATCCCGCTCGGCGGCTACATCCGCATGATCGGCATGTTCCCGCCCGGCGCGGACGGCCGGGTCACCGCCCGCTCCACCTCCCCCTGGCGCGGCATGATCGAGGACGCCCGCTCCGCCGCCTACGAGGAGCTGCGCCCCGGCGACGAGACGCGCATGTTCTACACGCGCAAGCCGTGGAAGCGCGTCATCGTCATGTTCGCCGGACCGTTCATGAACCTGATCCTCGCGATCGGCCTGTTCCTCACCGTGCTCATGGGCTTCGGCATCCAGCAGGAGACCACCAGCGTCGCCTCGGTCTCGCCCTGCGTCATCGCGCAGAGCGAGAACCGCGACACCTGCAAGAGCACCGACAAGCCCTCCCCGGCCGAGGCGGCGGGCCTGAAGAAGGGCGACAAGATCGTCTCCTTCGACGGGGTGGCCACCGCCCAGTGGGCCACCCTCTCCGACCTCATCCGCGACAGCGCCGGCAAGAACGTGGCGATCGTCGTCGAGCGCGGCGGCGAGAAGGTCACCCTGCACGCCACGATCGCCACCAACCAGGTCGCCAAGAAGGACTCCGCCGGCACCTACGTCAAGGGCGAGTACGTCACCGCCGGCTTCCTCGGCTTCAGCGCGGCCACCGGCGTGGTCAAGCAGGACTTCGGCGGCTCCGTGTCCTGGATGACCGACCGCGTCGGCGACGCCGTCGACTCCCTGATCGCCCTGCCCGCCAAGATCCCCGCCCTGTGGGACGCCACCTTCGGCGACGCCCCCCGCGAGCCCGACTCCCCGATGGGCATCGTCGGCGCCGCCCGCGTCACCGGCGAGATCGCCACGCTGGACATCCCCGCCTCGCAGCAGCTCGCCATGGCCGTCTTCGTGGTCGCCGGCTTCAACCTCTCCCTGTTCCTGTTCAACATGCTCCCGCTCCTCCCGCTCGACGGCGGCCACATCGCGGGCGCCCTGTGGGAGTCGCTGCGCCGAGGCATCGCCAAGGTGCTGCGCCGCCCGGACCCGGGCCCGTTCGACGTGGCGAAGCTGATGCCGGTGGCCTATGTGGTGGCCGGAATCTTCGTCTGCTTCACGCTCCTGGTCCTGATCGCGGACGTGGTGAACCCGGTGAAGATCTCCTGAGAGGCCATCGGCGGCTCCGCGCGGACATCCGCCGGTCATACGGCGTTCAGGGCGGCCCGGCACTTCTGTGCCGGGCCGCCTTCCATCGAGTGCGTTTGACCGCCGTGATGTGCCCGCGCCGGGGCCCGTGCCGTAATCTCGAAGCCTGGAACCCGCCATCGACGGGACCTGGGCCTTGATCCACGACTTGGGGTTGCACAGCAGATGACTGCGATTTCTCTCGGCATGCCGTCCGTTCCGACCAGGGTTGCCGAGCGCCGCAAGAGCCGGCAGATCCAGGTCGGCTCCGTCGCGGTCGGCGGTGACGCCCCGGTCTCCGTGCAGTCGATGACCACGACCCGCACGTCCGACATCGGCTCGACCCTCCAGCAGATCGCCGAGCTGACCGCCTCCGGCTGCCAGATCGTCCGCGTCGCCTGCCCCACCCAGGACGACGCCGACGCCCTCGCGACCATCGCCCGCAAGTCGCAGCTCCCCGTCATCGCCGACATCCACTTCCAGCCGAAGTACGTGTTCGCGGCGATCGAGGCCGGCTGCGCCGCGGTCCGCGTGAACCCGGGCAACATCAAGCAGTTCGACGACAAGGTCAAGGAGATCGCCAAGGCCGCGCGCGACCACGGCACTCCCATCCGCATCGGCGTGAACGCGGGCTCCCTGGACCGCCGTCTGCTCCAGAAGTACGGCAAGGCGACCCCCGAGGCGCTCGTCGAGTCCGCCCTGTGGGAGGCGTCCCTCTTCGAGGAGCACGACTTCCGGGACATCAAGATCTCGGTCAAGCACAACGACCCGGTCGTGATGATCGAGGCGTACCGCCAGCTCGCCGCCCAGTGCGACTACCCGCTCCACCTCGGGGTCACCGAGGCGGGCCCCGCCTTCCAGGGCACCATCAAGTCCGCCGTCGCCTTCGGCGCCCTCCTCTCCCAGGGCATCGGCGACACCATCCGCGTCTCCCTCTCGGCCCCGCCGGTCGAGGAGGTCAAGGTCGGCAACCAGATCCTGGAGTCCCTGAACCTCAAGCAGCGCGGCCTGGAGATCGTCTCCTGCCCCTCCTGCGGCCGCGCCCAGGTCGACGTCTACAAGCTGGCCGAAGAGGTCACCGCCGGCCTCACCGGCATGGAGGTCCCCCTCCGCGTCGCCGTCATGGGCTGCGTCGTCAACGGCCCCGGCGAGGCCCGCGAGGCCGACCTCGGCGTCGCCTCCGGCAACGGCAAGGGCCAGATCTTCGTCAAGGGCGAGGTCATCAAGACCGTCCCCGAGTCCAAGATCGTGGAGACCCTCATCGAGGAGGCCATGAAGCTGGCCGAACAGATGGAGGCGGAGGGAATCGCCTCGGGCGAGCCGTCGGTGTCGGTGGCGGGCTGAGGTTCATGTCTTGACGCCGGGCAGGCCAGGCTTTTGGTTTTCAGCCCGTCCGGCGTTTGAGGACGAGGCCCGTCCAGGGCCGACAGCGGGGGCCTGGGGGCGGCAGCCCCCAGCACCCGGACGCCGCCCGCACCACCCCACCGCTCAGCTTCCGCAGGTACAGTGCGGAGACCAGAGCAGTCCTGAGGGTGAGGCCCCGCACGTGTTGACCCAGACCACCTCCCGGGTCCTCGAACCGAGCGACCTGGACGCCGCGCTCGCCGTCCTGGACCGCGACCCGGTCGCCAACGCCTTCGTGACCTCCCGCGTCCAGGTCGCCGGCCTCGACCCCTGGCGCCTCGGCGGCGAGATGTGGGGCTGGTACGAGGACGGCATGCTGACCTCCCTGTGCTACGCGGGCGCCAACCTCGTCCCGATCTGCGCCACCCCCCGCGCCGTACGCGCCTTCGCGGACCGCGCCCGCCGGGCCGGCCGCCGCTGCTCCTCGATCGTCGGCCCCGCCGAGGCCACCGGCCGGCTGTGGCGGCTCCTCGAACCCCACTGGGGTCCGGCCCGCGAGGTCCGGGCCCACCAGCCCCTCATGGTCACCGACCGGATGCCCGCCGACATCACCCCGGATCCCTACGTCCGCCGTATCCGCAAGGACGAGATGGACACGATCATGCCGGCGTGCGTGGCCATGTTCACCGAGGAGGTCGGCGTCTCCCCGATGGCCGGCGACGGGGGTCTGCTCTACCAGGCCCGGGTCGCCGAACTCGTCGGGTCCGGCCGTTCCTTCGCCCGTCTCGACGAGCACGGCAAGGTCGTCTTCAAGGCCGAGATCGGCGCCGCGACCGCGCGGGCGTGCCAGATCCAGGGCGTCTGGGTCGCCCCCGAGTACCGGGGCAGGGGCCTGGCCGCACCCGGTATGGCCGCCGTCCTGCGCTACGCGCTCGCGGACGTGGCACCGGTCGTGAGCCTCTACGTGAACGACTACAACACGGCCGCCCGCAGGACCTACCGTCGCGTGGGGTTCCAGGAGGTCGGCGCCTTCACCAGCATCCTCTTCTAGACCCCCTGTAGGCTCCCGGCCATGGACCTCGTCATCGGCCCCTTGGACCTCCCCGCCCACGTGGACGAGGCCCTCGCGGTCCAAGCCGTGGCGTTCGGACTCGGGCCCGACGAGGTGGCCGTCCGGCGGCAGATCGTGCTGCGCCACATGACCCACAACGGCGCGCGGGCCTACGGCGCGACGACCCCCGAGGGCCGCCTCGTGGGCTTCGTCTACGGCATGCCCAACGACCGCACCCACTGGTGGTCCACCGTCGTGGAGCCCTATCTCCGCGCCCAGCGCAACGAACTGTGGCTCGACGACTCCTTCGTCATCACCGAACTCCACGTCCACCCGGCCTACCAGAACCGCGGCGCGGGCCGGGCCCTGATCACCACGATCACCGACAGCGCCGCCGAACCCCGCTCGATCCTCTCCGCGATCGACATCGAGAGCCCGGCCCGCGCCCTCTACCGCTCCCTCGGCTACCAGGACCTGGCCCGCAGGGTCCTCTTCCCCAGCGCGCCCCGCCCGTACGCCGTCATGGGAGCCCCCCTGCCGCTGCTGCGCGGATAACGGATTTCCGGCCACACCGCGCTCCCGGCTAACCTCCTAGCCATCACCCTCCCCCACTCTCGGCTGCGCTCGAGCGGGGGGACCCCCATCGGCAGGAGTACGAGAACCATGGCCAACGCACCGGTCCAGCGCATGTCCCAGTTGATGGCGAAGACCCTGCGCGACGACCCGGCGGACGCCGAGGTGCTCAGCCACAAGCTCCTGGTCCGCGCCGGCTACGTCCGCCGTACCGCCGCCGGCATCTGGAGCTGGCTGCCCCTCGGCAAGAAGGTCCTCGCCAACGTCGAGCGGATCGTCCGTGAGGAGATGGACGCGATCGGCGCGCAGGAGGTGTCCCTGCCCGCGCTGCTGCCGAAGGAGCCGTACGAGGCGACCGGCCGCTGGGAGGAGTACGGCGCCGAGCTGTTCCGCCTCAACGACCGCAAGGGCGGCGACTACCTCCTCGGCCCCACCCACGAGGAGATCTTCACCCTCCTGGTCAAGGACCAGTGCACGTCCTACAAGGACCTGCCGGTGATCCTCTACCAGATCCAGACCAAGTTCCGTGACGAGGCCCGTCCCCGCGCCGGCATCCTGCGCGGCCGCGAGTTCCTGATGAAGGACTCGTACTCCTTCGACACCGAGGACGAGGGCCTGGCCCGGTCCTACGCCCTGCACCGCGAGGCGTACCGGCGCGTCTTCGAGCGCCTCGGCCTCGACTACCGCATCTGCGCCGCCACCGCCGGTGCCATGGGCGGCTCCAAGTCCGAGGAGTTCCTGGCCCCGGCCGAGGCCGGCGAGGACACCTTCGCGGACTGCCCGAACTGCGACTTCGCCGCCAACACCGAGGCGATCACCTACGCCCTGAGCCCGGTGGACGCCGAGGGCGTGGCCGCGCTGGAGGAGATCCCGACCCCGGACACCCCGACCATCGAGACCCTCGCCGCCCACCTCGGCGTCCCGGCCTCCGCGACGCTGAAGAACCTGCTGGTGAAGGTGGACGGCGAGATCGTGGCCGTCGGCGTCCCCGGTGACCGTGAGGTCGACCTCGGCAAGGTGGAGGCGCACTTCGCCCCGGCCGCCGTCGAACTGGTCACCGCCGAGGACTTCGTGGGCCGCCCGGACCTGGTGCGCGGCTATGTCGGACCGCAGGGCCTGGGCGAGAAGGTCACCTACATCGCCGACCCGCGGGTGGCCCCCGGCACCTCCTGGATCACCGGCGCCAACAAGGAAGGCACGCACGCGAAGAACGTCGTCGCGGGCCGTGACTTCGAGGTCGACATGTACGTCGACGTCGTGGTCGTCCAGGAGGGCGACCCCTGCCCGCAGTGCGGCACCGGCCTCAAGCTGGACCGTGCCATCGAGATCGGCCACATCTTCCAGCTCGGCCGCAAGTACGCGGACGCCCTCAAGCTCGACGTCCTCGGCCAGAACGGCAAGCCGGTCCGCGTCACCATGGGCTCCTACGGCATCGGCGTCTCCCGCGCGGTCGCGGCGCTCGCGGAGCAGTCGGCCGACGACAAGGGCCTGTGCTGGCCCGCCGAGGTCGCCCCGGCCGATGTGCACGTGGTCGCCGCGGGCAAGGCGCTCCAGACCGAGCTGGCCCTGGAGGTCTCCGAGAAGCTGCGGGCGGCCGGGCTGCGGGTCCTGGTCGACGACCGCGCGGGCGTCTCCCCGGGCGTGAAGTTCACCGACTCCGAGCTGATCGGCGTGCCCAAGATCCTGGTGGCCGGGCGCCGCAGCGCCGAGGGCGTCCTGGAGCTGAAGGACCGTCGTACCGGTGAGCGCGAGGAGCTGACGGTGGACGAGGCGATCGCCCGCCTCACCGTCTGACGGCTCACGCGTGCGCGACGATCACGCCGGCGGGGGAGGCCGGCGTGATCGCGCCGCCGTGGGGGAATCAGCCGGCCTGTGCCTCTAAGTCACAGGGGAACAGTTCCCGCGGGAGGTCCACGCGCATTCCGCAGAAGCAGCGCAGCGGTCCGCCGCGCGACACTGGGGCGCCCAGGTCGATCGTGAGGATGTCCCGTACTTCCCGGAGCACGTCACGGACCTGGAAACCTCTGGCGATGTGGATACTCACCTCGTCGGGATCCCAGACCGCGATTCTCGGCAGATCGTCCGCCATGGAAATGTGGATGCACACAACTGTCTCCCCAGGGATGCACTACGGCACGAAGTGATCCGCTCCGGGAGGTCAGCGGCTGACTGATGGTACCGGTGAATGTCCGGTTCGTGAGGACTTTCGTCACATTCATCCGTAGCCTTCCCGTGTCGCGCGCGGCGCCGCCGACCTCACATGATGCGGCTGACCTGGAGCATCGCCTCCGCGTCCTTCAGCAGTGCACGCTGCCGTGACTCGGGCAGTTGCCGGTACAGCTTCAGCAGCCGCGCCTCGCGCTCGTCGCCGCTGGGACCGGGTACGGGCCGGCCGACGGCCTCGAAGAACTCCCTCGGCGTCGTACTCACGCCCCAGCGGCGGAACACCTCCACCATGGCCCGCAGTTTCTCCGGGTCGATGCGGGAGGTGCCGCGGGTCCGGTTCATCCACGCGTTGAGCGTCGGATAGGAGATGCCGGCGCCCGCCGCCAGGTCCTTCTGGGTGCGTCCGGGGGCCTGGGCCAGGAGTCGTTCGAGCAGAGCCGCCAGGTCCTCGTCCCGGCGGGACGGATCGTGGCCGGGGTCTGGATCTCCTGGGTGGCTCTGCTGGTTCGTCACGCATCAGAGGATCGGCCATCAATATCTACAAGCGCAAGTAGATCGCAGACTGCCGACGGGGGCTTCGGAAGCACGCCGGAGCGTTGTGGGGGCCGGGGTGCGGCCACGCGCCCCCGTGCTCCCCGCCCGGTCGTCACACCCTTCCCTCACGCCCCGTAAGCCGCTTGACACTATATGCATCCGCGTGAAGACTGTAGATATCCCCGAACCTCATCCGTCCGGGTGGTATTCCACGCCAGAAATCTACATCTACATGAAGACTGAAGACTGAGGCTGAGACTCAGACTGAAGATGCGGAGATCATCGTGTCCTTACCGAACAACGCCACGGCCGCTCCGCCCGGTCCGGAACCCGAGCTGGTCGCCCGGGCCCGCACGGGCGACCGGGACGCCTTCGCCGCCCTGTACCACGAGCACTACCGCCCGGTGTACGCCTATCTGCTCGTCCGCACCCGCGACCGGCACCTGGCGGAGGACCTGACCCAGGAGGTGTTCACCCGCGCCCTGCGCCGTATCGACGCGTTCACCTGGCAGGGCACGGCGTTCGCGGCCTGGCTCACCACCATCGCCAAGAACCTCTACCTCGACGAGATCGGCCGCGGCCGCACCCGGCTGGAGACGCCGGTCGCCGAGTTCCAGGACCCGCAGGCGCCCGGCCGGGACACCGAGTCGCTCGCGCTGCGCGAACTGGAGGCCGTCGAGGCGCACGAGGCGGTCCGCGCCGCCCTGCACGCCCTCAACGACCACCAGCGGCACTGCGTCGAACTCCGTTTCCTGGACGAGCTGTCGGCGGAGGAGACGGCCCGGGCGATGGGCCGCAGCGTCGGCGCGGTCAAGACGCTCACCTATCGCGCGCTGCGGAAGATGCGCTGGACGGCCGAGGCGGTGTGCGTGTGAACAGCAACCTTCCGCACGCGGCCGGCGTGATCCGCGCGGTCCTCGGATCCGTCCGGCCCGCGCAGGCGAACGCCGTCGCGTTCGCGCTGGACTCCGCCCGGCTCCTCGTCGACCCCGAGCGGTCCTTCGGCACGGTGCTGCACCGGGCGCCGGGCGGCGGCTGGACCCGCGCCCCGCGCCCGGTCACCGACCTGGAGCGCCAGGCACTGGCCTGGGACGCCTCCTGCGAACGGGCCAAGTGCGTCGCGCGCGCCATCGAACGCCACCTGGCCGGCCACGCCGGCCCGCACCGCATCCGGGTCGACGGCGACCGGGTCCGGGTCGTGCTCCGCGTCGACGGCCCGGCCCAATGGGTGCGCTGGCGCGCGTACTTCGGCATCGCCTCGACCGGCGAGCGGCTCCACCCGCACACGGTGACGGGCGAGGGAGAGCGAGGCGGAGTCCGGGTGACGGTGGTCGCCCTGACCCCGGCCCCCGAACCCCCGCCCCCGTCCCGCCCGTTCCACCTCGCCGGAACGACGTACGACCTGGCCCTCCCGTACCGCGACACCTTCGGAGACACCTGGTACTTCCACGGCCACCGCACCAAGGACGGCATGCCCCTGATGTCCCTGGACGGCCGCCCCGAACGCTGCACCCTGGCCAACGTGGCAGCCCACCTGGGCCCGTTGACCCCGGTACCCCCGAGCACACCCCGCCCGACCGACAGCCCCGCCGAGGCTTTTGAACTGCCGTACGACTTGGCCCCACGCGAGGGCTCGGCGCCGCCTCAGGATCCGACAGCACCTGAAGAAACCTCCCGGCTCAGGGACTTGGCCCCGCTGGAAGGGCTGGCCTCGCCCCAGGACTTGGCCCTGCCGCAGGGCCTGACACCGCCCGAAGACCTGCTCCCGCACTGGGACTTGGCCTCGCCCGAAGGACTGGCCTCGCCCGAAGACTCGGCCTCGCTCGCTGACTTGGCGGCGCTCCAGGGTCTGGCACGGTCCCACGACCCGGCGGTGCCGTACGACCTGACCCCGCCGTACGACCTGCCGACACCCCACGACCCCGCACCGGAACACGACCTGGCACCCCCGGAGCGCGGCCCGGCACGGGAGCACGGTCCGGTGCTGGACCACGACCCGGGGTGGGGTGGTGGCCCGGAGCCGGAGGGCGGTCAGACTCAGGATCCCGATCGGTCACGGGCCTACGAGTCGGCACAGGACCACAGCCCGGCCTCGGGACAGGGGCCGGCGCGGGAGCCCGCCCCGGTGCTGGAACATGGGCAGGCTCGGGACCACAGCCCGACGCAGGAGCGCGACCGAGCGGGGAACCATAGCCCGGCCTCGCTTCAAGGTCCGGTATGGAAGCCCGTCCCTGTGCTGGAGAACGGCCAGGCGCGGGACCACAACTCGGCGCTGCACCACGGCCCGGCTGCGGAGCAAGGGCCGGCGCGGGGGCACGGCCTGGCGCAGGAGCACAGCCCGGCACCGGGACGCGGCCTGGCGCAGGAGCGCGACCGGTTACGGGACCACAGCCCGGAACCGCACCACGGCCCGGTGCGGGAGCCCGCCCCGGTGATGGCGCCCAACCCCGCCGGAGCGGACCGATGAGCGCCGGGGGGCGGGACGCGCGGGCCGGGGTCGGCGCAGGCTTGCGTGAGGCCGACGGCACGGGCCTGCGGGCGGCGGGCGACGCACGCTCGCCGGCGCCGGAGGGCACGGGCGCGCGGGCCACGGCCGGCCCAGGCCCGCGGAGGGCCGGCAGCACGGGGGCGCGGGCCGACGGCGGCAAGGACTTGCCGCCGTCGGACGGCACGGCCTCGCGGGCCACGTACGGCACAGGGTCGCCGCCGCTCGGAGACCCAGGCCCGCGGACGACCGACGTCACGGATCGGCGGGTGACGGTCGGCTCAGGGTCGTCGCCGTCGGAAGGTATGGCCCCGCGGGACGCATACGGCACGACCCCGCGGGACGCGTGCCGCACCGATTCGCCGCCCGTCGATGACCGGGGATCCCGGGCCTGGGAGGCCAGGGCTGCTTGTCGGTTTCAGGATGCCGAGTTGTGGTTCTCTCGGCGGACCTGGGCCCGGGCCATGGCCATCTGTGCCGCCTGTCCCGTGCTCGAACACTGCCGCGCCGCCGTCCTGCGGCGGGAGAAGGGGCTTCCGCGGTGTCATCGCAACGGTGTCGTCGCCGGGCTGACCGGGCCCCAGCGGCACGCCCTGGACCGGCGGGCCGAGAGGGAGGCGGGCGGGGGCCGGGAGCCCCAGGCCCGGTCGCCCGCGGCCCCGCGTCCGGCGTGCCCCGCGCCCTGCGGCACCCGGGCCGCCTATCAGAGGCACCTGCGCCGCAGGGAACCCGTCGACGAGGCGTGCCGCAGCGCCAACGCCCGTGGCGCCGGCCGCTATCGCCGTACCGGATCCACCACGCCCCGGCCCCCGTCCCCCCGTTGCGGACCTGATCCACGCTCATCGTCACCGGAGCACTGATGCCCTCACGCCCGACATCCGGTCCTGTCGGCAGGACCGCCGCCGCGCTGCTCCGCAGGCTCCGGCCGCGCGGTGCGCAGGAGCAGCAGGCAGCCGTGCCCCGGCCGCGTCTCGCCCTCGATCTGGACGACTGCCGGCAGGAACGCGAGCGCTGGCAGCGGCACGCCGACTCCTACGAAAGGGAGTTGAGCCTCGTCGCCCGTGAACGCGCCCACCTGCTCGCCTGGTTGGCCGCACTGCACCCGGCGAGCGCCGTCATCACCCCGGCCCCCGACGGCGGTACGGACGGCACGCATCTGCTGAGGCTCGTGGCCGGCGAGCGCCAGCTCTCCTGGCGGCTGCCGCCCGCCGATCTCCCGCTGTTCGCGCACGTCCCGTACGTGGAGCCCACCGGGACACCGTCCCCGGGTGACGGCCGGCGCAGCCCGGACCAGGCCGCCCACATCCGCAGGCACACCCGTCTGCTGGCCCTCGAAGGCAGCCTGTTCACCGCCCCCGTCGAACGGCGGCCGCCCCCGGTACGGCCCGGCGACCGCTGACGGAAGCTCCGGCCGGCAGGCTCGGGAGGCACGTCGACCGGACGAGCGGCGTCCCCCTGCCCAGGTTCCTCCGGGCAGGGGGACGCCGTCAGGACCGGTCCGGTCCGCGCCCTTCGCCTACAGCCAGCCCGCGAACTCCAGCAGCAGTTCCGCGTCCCGGGCCCGCCCGACCCGCCGCGCCCGCACTCCGGACTCCACGGCCCGGAACAGCGTCCAGCCCCGCACCCGCTCCTGGTCCAGCTCCAGCGAGTCCGCCAGTTTCCGCACCCGCCGCCGGGTGATGGCCGCCCCCGAGGGGGAGGCGATCAGGTCCTCCACCCGGTCGCGCACCAGTCGCGCCAGATCGAACGCGCACTCCCCGACCACCGGATCCGGCCCCACCGCCAGCCACGGCGTCCGCTCACCCGCCAGCACCTTGCTCTGCCGGAACGTCCCGTGCAGCAACCGCCGTTCGGGCGGCGCGGCCAGCAACTCCTCCCGGGCCGACAGCGCCGCGTCCACCAGCGCCCGCACCGGCGCGTCCGCGCTCGCCCGCATCGCCTCCGCCTGCCGCCCGGTCCGCTCGGCCACACTCTCGAAGACGTCCGCACCGGCGCCGTCCGGCGGCTCCACCCACAGCCGCCGCAGCGTCCCCGCCGCCTCCAGCAGCGCCTTGGCCTCCGGCAACGACCGCACCGACACGTCCGGGTGCAGCCGCTCCAGCAGCAGCACCCCCTCCGTCACCGGCCCGTCCAGCAGCGCGACGGCGCCCAGACCGCCCCAGTGCGCCAGCGCGGCCCGCTCCGCCTCCGGCCGGAACCGGGGCGGGGCCAGCTTCAGCACCGCGGGCGTCCCGTCGGCCCGCCGCACCAGCACGACCAGACTGCTGCGGCCCCCCGGCATCTGGGTCCGCTCGACGCTCAACCCGCCCAGGGAGACGGCCTGTCGGGCCGACTCGGGCAGCTTCTCCAACCACTCGTCACCGTCCGGCGCGGTCTCCCCGAGTGCCCGCACCAGACGCTGCGGCGGTTCGAAAGCCATGCGCGAGTCGTTCCCTTCCGTCAACCGGTCACGCCGTCGGGGTCGCCGAGGGCCCGGAGGCGGCCGACCCGGTGCCGGCCCGCTCGGCGAGACCAGGGAAGGCTACGCTTCCGCCCCGCCAGCGCACCGCCCGCACCGCCGCCTCGCGCAGCGCACCGGCGGCCTCGCCGCGCCGCACGCCCGACGTCGCCCGCACCAGGTCCGAGTACACCCCGGCCACCCGGTCCTCCAGCTCGGCCGCGAGCCGCACCGCCGCAGGGGCGTCCGGCACCGGGAACGGCAGCCCGTACGCGGCGCTCGCGGCGACCGGATCGGCGCCCAGGTCACGCACCTCGCGCGCCAGCGCGTCCCGGCGCGCGCGGTGCGCGTCGTACGCCGCCCTGGCCTCCGTGCGCCGGGCCTCGCCGATCCGTCCGCCGACGACGCCGTACCCGTAGACGGCGGCGTGCTCGGCCGCCAGCGCCGCCTGGAGCGCCGTCAGTTCCGCGGTGGTCGTGTCGCTCATCGGGCCCCCTCCGTCAGCAGATACGCGTGTGCCGCACCGGCCGCCGCCACCGAGGCCAGCAGCCGGGCCAGTTCGCCCGGTACGTCCAGCAGCGCCGCCGCCCTGCTGTCCGCCAGCGTCCGCTCGGCGGCGGCCAGCGCGGCGATGGCCTCCTTCGCCGACACAGGTGCGGAGGACGACGGGGAAGGGGCCGACGAGGAAGGCATCGCCGATGAAGGCGCCGCCGACGAGGGCGTCGGAGAAGCCGTTGGCGTGCCCCCGAACGCCTCCATGTGCCGTACCACCTCCGCCCGCAGCGGCGTCAGCCGCTCCGTGAGCGCCGGATGGGCGGCCAGGACGGCGTCGTACCGCTCGACCAGCGCGTGGCTCTCCCGGGCCGCACGCGCGCGGGCCCGTTCGGTGACCGACGGACTGCCGCCCGCGCTCTCCTCTTCCTTCCCGGAGCCCCCGGAGTCCCGGGGACCGGACGAGCAGCCCGCGAGCAGGGCGGCGCCGGCGGCCGACGCGAGCAGGGTTCTTCGGCGCGGCAGCCCCGAGGGGGCGCGCGGCGGGAGGGGGAACGGCACGGCAGACGTCCTCGGGGAACTCGTACGAAGAAAACACCAAGAAGGGCGGCAGGCCCGTGATCACCGTACCCGCGCACCGGTCCGGCACCACTCAGCGGCACCGCACGCAGAGGGGCGGCCACCCTCCGTGCACAGGTGGACGGCAACACACCCCGCGACCGGATACCCTTTGACCAGACACGCGACCCATCCCACAACAGCACACGCGGCCGAGGAGTCACCCGGATGAGCACCACCCAGAGCGAGAGGCTGCGAGAGCTCCTGGAGCCGCTCATCGCCTCCCAGGGCCTGGACCTCGAAGAGATCGCCGTGGACTCCGTGGGACGCAAGCGTGTGCTGCGTGTCGTCGTCGACTCCGACACCGGTGCCGACCTGGACCGGATCGCCGATGTGAGCCGCGCGCTCTCGGCGAAGCTCGACGAGACCGACGCGATGGGCGAGGGCGAGTACACCCTCGAGGTCGGCACCCCGGGCGCGGAGCGCGCCCTCACCGAACACCGGCACTTCGTGCGCGCCACCGGACGGCTGGTCAGATTCCAGCTCGCCGGGACCGGCGAACTGGTCGCCCGGATCCTGCACGCCGACGACGACGGCCTCGACCTCGAGGTCCCCGGCGTGAAGGGCCGTAAGGCCACGACCCGCAGAGTCGCCCTCGCGGACGTCGAGAAGGCGCGCGTGCAGGTCGAGTTCAACCGCAAGGACAAGGACGAGAAGGAAGAGGAGGCGTAGCCGTGGACATCGACATGAGTGCCCTGCGGGGCTTGGTTCGGGAGAAGGAGATCTCCTTCCCCCTGCTGGTCGAGGCGATCGAGTCGGCCCTCCTCATCGCCTACCACCGCACCGAGGGAAGCCGCCGTCACGCGCGCGTGGAGCTCAACCGGGAGACCGGGCATGTGACCGTGTGGGCGAAGGAGGACGCGGAGGACCTCGAGGAGGGCCAGCAGCCCCGCGAGTTCGACGACACCCCGTCCGGCTTCGGCCGCATCGCCGCGACCACCGCCAAGCAGGTGATCCTCCAGCGGCTGCGCGACGCCGAGGACGACGCCACGCTCGGCGAGTACGCCGGCCGTGAGGGCGACATCGTCACCGGAGTGGTCCAGCAGGGCCGCGACCCGAAGAACGTGCTCGTGGACATCGGCAAGCTGGAGGCCATCCTGCCGGTGCAGGAACAGGTCCCGGGCGAGACGTACCCGCACGGCCTGCGGCTGCGGTCGTACGTCGTCCGGGTGGCGAAGGGCGTCCGGGGTCCCTCGGTCACGCTTTCGCGTACCCACCCCAATCTGGTGAAGAAGCTGTTCGCGCTGGAGGTGCCGGAGATCGCCGACGGTTCCGTCGAGATCGCCGCCATCGCCCGCGAGGCCGGCCACCGCACCAAGATCGCCGTACGGTCCACCCGTTCGGGCCTGAACGCCAAGGGCGCCTGCATCGGCCCCATGGGCGGCCGGGTGCGCAATGTGATGGGCGAGCTGAACGGCGAGAAGATCGACATCGTCGACTGGTCGGACGACCCGGCCGAGATGGTGGCCAACGCGCTGTCCCCGGCCCGGGTCTCCAAGGTCGAGGTGGTGGACCTCGCGGCCCGCTCCGCGCGCGTGACCGTGCCGGACTACCAGCTCTCCCTGGCGATCGGCAAGGAGGGGCAGAACGCCCGCCTCGCCGCCCGGCTGACCGGCTGGCGGATCGACATCCGCCCGGACACCGAGCAGCCGGCGGAGTGACCCAGGTCGCGGGCCGGGGAACAGATCCGGTCCGCGGCCCGTTCAGATCACGTCAGATGTATCGCGGCAAGTGTTCGAATCCTGCCCCAAAGGGGTGAGGTGGCCGCGGGGAGGTAGACTTAGCTGTGTCTGGCCGGACGCACACCGGAGCATGCCCTGAGCGCACCTGTGTGGGGTGCCGGAAGCGGGCGGCCAAGACGGACCTGCTGCGCATCGTGGCGGTCGAGGGCGCATGCGTCCCCGATCATCGCGGTACGCTGCCCGGCCGGGGTGCGTATGTACACCCCGCCCTGGTCTGTCTCGACCAGGCGGTACGCCGCCGGGTGTTCACGAGGGCGTTGCGCGCCCCGGGAGCGCTCGACACAAAGGCGTTGCGCCACTACGTCGAGCAGACGACAGTTGCCGACCAGGCAGCAGTTGCCGATCAGGTGACACCGTAAGAAGCGTCGCGCGGAGCCTCCGCGCGGCCCAGGTATTCCGCGAGTTGGAAGTAGGTCGAGATTGCGATGAGCACTCGATGAGCACGCGATGAGTACGCCCATGAAGTAGCGACGGTCCGGACGCAACCCGGACCTAAAAGGAGCGAAGTGGCTAAGGTCCGGGTATACGAACTCGCCAAGGAGTTCGGCGTGGAGAGCAAGGTCGTCATGGCCAAGCTCCAAGAACTCGGTGAATTCGTCCGTTCGGCGTCTTCGACCATCGAAGCGCCCGTAGTCCGTAAATTGACTGACGCCTTCCAGGGCGGCGGCAAGTCCGCCAAGCCCGCCCCGCGCAAGGCCGCCCCCAAGCCCGGAGCGCCCTCACCGGCGCAGTCGGCCCGTCCGGCCGCCCCGCGTCCGCCGGCCCCGAAGCCCGCAGCGGCCCAGCCGCCGACGGCTCCGGCCGCCCCGGCGTCGCCCGCCGCGCCGGCCTCGGGTCCGCGTCCGGTCCCGGGTCCCAAGCCCGCGCCGCGTCCGGCCCCGGCCGCCCCGGAGTTCACCGCTCCGCCGGCGCCCCCGGCCGCCCCGTCCGCGCCCCGTCCGGCCGCCCAGGGACCGCGCCCCGGCGCGCCCCGTCCGGGTGCCCGTCCCGGTGGTCCCGGCCAGGGTCAGCAGGACCGCGGTCAGGGACAGCGTCCCGCCGCCGCGCAGGGCCAGCGTCCCGGTGGCGCCGGTGCGCCCCGTCCGGGCGCCCGTCCGGCCGGTCCGCGTCCGGGCAACAACCCCTTCACGTCCGGTGGCAACGCCGGCATGGCCCGTCCGCAGGCCCCCCGTCCGCAGGGCGCTCCGCGTCCCGGCGGTCCCGGTGCCCCCGGCGCCGGTCCCCGTCCGCAGGCCCCCGGTGGCCAGGGCGGCGGTCCCCGTCCGCAGGCTCCGGGCGGTTCGCGTCCCTCGCCGTCGGGCATGCCCCGTCCGCAGGGTGCCGGACCCGGTGGTCCGCGTCCCGGCGGCCCGCGTCCGAACCCCGGCATGATGCCGCAGCGTCCGGCTGCCGGCCCGCGTCCCGGCGGTGGCCCCGGCGGCCGCGGTCCGGGTGGCGGCGGTCGTCCGGGTGGCGGCGGCGGTCGTCCCGGCGGCGGCTTCGCCGGTCGTCCGGCCGGTCCCGGCGGCGGTGCCCGTCCGGGTGGCGGCGGCTTCGCCGGCCGTCCCGGTGGCGGTGGCCCCGGCGGCGGTGGCGGCTTCGGCGGTGGCGGCGGTGGCCGTCCCGGCTTCGGCGGCCGTCCCGGCGGTCCCGGTGGCCGTGGTGGCACGCAGGGCGCCTTCGGCCGTCCCGGCGGTCCCGCGCGTCGCGGTCGCAAGTCCAAGCGTCAGAGGCGCCAGGAGTACGAGGCCATGCAGGCCCCGTCGGTCGGCGGCGTGATGCTGCCTCGCGGCAACGGCGAGACCATTCGCCTGTCGCGCGGTGCGTCCCTCACCGACTTCGCGGAGAAGATCAACGCCAACCCGGCGTCGCTCGTCGCGGTCATGATGAACCTCGGCGAGATGGTCACCGCGACCCAGTCCGTCTCCGACGAGACCCTCCAGCTCCTCGCGGGCGAGATGAACTACGAAGTTCAGATCGTCAGCCCGGAGGAGGAGGACCGCGAGCTGCTCGAGTCCTTCGACATCGAGTTCGGCGAGGACGAGGGCGACGAGGACGACCTGGTGGTCCGTCCCCCGGTCGTCACCGTCATGGGTCACGTCGACCACGGCAAGACCCGACTGCTCGACGCCATCCGCAAGACGAACGTCATCGCGGGCGAGGCCGGCGGCATCACCCAGCACATCGGTGCCTACCAGGTCTCGACCCAGGTCAACGACGAGGACCGCGCGATCACCTTCATCGACACCCCGGGTCACGAGGCGTTCACCGCCATGCGTGCCCGTGGTGCCCGGTCGACGGACATCGCGATCCTGGTCGTCGCGGCCAACGACGGCGTCATGCCGCAGACGGTCGAGGCGCTCAACCACGCCAAGGCGGCCGACGTCCCGATCGTCGTCGCGGTCAACAAGATCGACGTCGAGGGCGCCGACCCGACCAAGGTGCGCGGCCAGCTCACCGAGTACGGGCTGGTGGCCGAGGAGTACGGCGGCGACACCATGTTCGTCGACATCTCCGCCAAGCAGGGTCTGCACATCGACTCGCTGCTGGAGGCCGTGATCCTCACGGCCGACGCCTCGCTCGACCTGCGGGCCAACCCGAACCAGGACGCGCAGGGCATCTCGATCGAGTCCCGTCTCGACCGCGGCCGCGGTGCCGTGGCGACGGTCCTCGTCCAGCGAGGCACGCTGCGGGTCGGCGACACGATGGTCGTGGGCGACGCCTACGGCCGAGTGCGCGCCATGCTCGACGACAACGGCAACAACGTGGCCGAGGCCGGTCCGTCGACGCCGGTCCAGGTCCTCGGCCTGACCAACGTCCCGGGCGCCGGCGACAACTTCCTCGTGGTCGAGGAGGACCGTACGGCCCGCCAGATCGCCGAGAAGCGTGCGGCCCGCGAGCGCAACGCGGCCTTCGCCAAGCGCACCCGCAGGTTCTCCCTGGAGAACCTGGACGCGGCGCTGAAGGCCGGCGAGGTCCAGCAGCTCAACCTGATCATCAAGGGTGACGCTTCCGGATCCGTCGAGGCCCTCGAGTCCTCGCTGCTCCAGCTCGACGTCGGCGAAGAGGTCGACATCCGCGTCCTGCACCGCGGCGTCGGTGCGGTCACGGAGTCGGACATCGACCTGGCCATGGGCTCGGACGCCATCGTCATCGGCTTCAACGTCCGCGCCGCGGGCCGTGCCCAGCAGATGGCGGAGCGCGAAGGCGTCGACGTCCGGTACTACTCGGTCATCTACCAGGCGATCGAGGAGATCGAGGCGGCCCTGAAGGGTCTCCTCAAGCCGGAGTACGAAGAGGTCGAGCTCGGTACGGCGGAGATCCGCGAGATCTTCAAGTCGTCCAAGCTGGGCAACATCGCCGGTGTCCTCATCCGCTCGGGCGAGGTCAAGCGCAACACCAAGGCCCGGCTCATCCGCGACGGCAAGGTCATCGCGGAGAACCTCAACATCGAGGGCCTGCGTCGCTTCAAGGACGACGTCACCGAGATCCGCGAAGGGTTCGAGGGCGGTATCAACCTCGGCAACTTCAACGACATCAAGATCGACGACGTCATCGCGACGTACGAGATGCGCGAGAAGCCGCGCGTCTGATCCAGCACGCGATCGGGGCCGGTCGGCGGGGATTCCCGGAAGGGAAACTCCGTCGATCGGCCCCGGCCGTTGCGTGTACGGTTCCCGTATCGGCGTCGAAGCGTGGCGCCCGTACCCCGAACCGGCGGGACATCCGGATACACATATGTATGTGGGGACTCTGTCCTTCGACCTGCTCCTCGGCGACGTCCACTCGCTCAAGGAGAAACGCTCCCTCGTCCGTCCGATCGTGGCCGAGCTCCAGCGCAAGTACGCGGTGAGCGCGGCGGAGACGGACCATCAGGACCTCCACCGCAGGGCCGGGATCGGGCTCGCGATGGTCTCCGGGGACATGGGACACCTCACCGACGTACTGGACCGCTGCGAGCGGCTGGTCGCCGGACGGCCCGAGGTGGAACTGCTCTCGGTTCGACGCAGGCTCCACAGCGACGAAGACTGAAGCAAGAAGTAAGCACTTAAGGAGACGGACCAGTGGCCGACAACGCGCGCGCCAAGAGGCTGGCGGACCTCATCCGAGAGGTGGTGGCCCAGAAGCTCCAGCGCGGGATCAAGGACCCGCGGCTCGGCTCCCACGTCACCATCACGGACACCAGGGTCACGGGAGACCTCAGGGAGGCGACCGTCTTCTACACCGTGTACGGGGACGAGGAGGAGCGCGCGGCCGCGGCCGCGGGCCTGGAGAGCGCCAAGGGCATCCTGCGCTCCGAGGTCGGCCGCGCCGCCGGGGTGAAGTTCACCCCGACGCTGGCCTTCGTCGCCGACGCCCTCCCGGACAACGCCCGCACCATCGACGACCTGCTCGACAAGGCGCGTGCCGCCGACGAGAAGGTCCGCGAGGCGTCCGCGGGCGCCGGGTACGCCGGCGGGGCCGACCCGTACCGCAAGCCCGGTGACGACGAGACGGACGACACCGCCGAATGAAGCAGAAGCACACCCCGCCCGACGGCCTGGTCATCGTCGACAAGCCGTCGGGTTTCACCTCCCACGACGTCGTGGCCAAGATGCGGGGGATCGCCAGGACCCGCCGCGTCGGCCACGCCGGCACGCTCGACCCCATGGCGACCGGCGTGCTCGTCCTCGGTGTGGAGAAGGCGACCAAGCTCCTCGGTCACCTCGCCCTCACCGAGAAGGAGTACCTCGGCACCATCCGCCTCGGCCAGACGACCCTGACGGACGACGCCGAGGGCGAGATCACCGCCTCCGTGGACGCCTCGAAGGTGACCCGGGAGGCCGTCGACGCCGGTATCGCCAAGCTCACCGGCGACATCATGCAGGTGCCGTCCAAGGTCAGCGCCATCAAGATCGACGGCGTCCGCTCCTACAAGCGGGCCAGGGACGGCGAGGACTTCGAGATCCCGGCCCGCCCGGTGACCATCTCCTCCTTCGCGGTGTACGACGTCCGGGACGCCGTCGCCGAGGACGGCACGCCCGTCCTGGACCTGGTCGTGTCGGTGGTCTGCTCCTCCGGCACCTACATCCGCGCCCTCGCCCGCGATCTGGGCGCGGACCTCGGCGTCGGGGGCCATCTCACCGCCCTGCGCCGGACCCGCGTCGGGCCGTACAAGCTGGACTCCGCGAAGACGCTCGACCAGCTCCAGCAGGAGCTGAGCGTGATGCCGATCGCGGAGGCGGCCTCGGCGGCCTTCCCGCGCTGGGACGTCGACGCCAAGCGGGCCCGGCTGCTCACCAACGGCGTCCGCCTGGAGATGCCCGAGGAGTACACGGGTGTCGGTGCCGTCGCGGTCTTCGACCCCGAGGGCCGGTTCCTGGCGCTGGTGGAGGAGCAGAAGGGCAAGGCCAAGAGCCTTGCCGTGCTGAGCTGATCCGAGGGCCGGTTCCGTGCCGGGCCAGGTGTCCGTGGAGCGGCGAACACGGGGTGTTCAATGCCGCCGCTCCACGGTCCCCCCTCGGTTCCCCCACCCCTAGGGTGTATCCAGCGTCCCCCGTTCATTCACCCGTCCGGGCAGGCGCTCGGAGTGAACCGAGGGAGCGCGAGGGGGCGCGTTCGCCAGGGGATCTGTTCCGCTGATCATCGCGCGCCTACCGTCGACCCCAGGGCAGACGGGCGGCGGGGAGGTACGGCGATGGCGGCAGGGGGCCACGAGGCGGCATCCGGCCTCGCGCACCCCGCGGAAGCCTCCCTGGTCCGCATCCGCGACCTCGCAGGGCGCCCGCGCGGCACCGGCTTCGTCGCCGACCACCACGGCACGGTGATCACCAGCCACGAGGCCGTCGACGGCCTGCTCCGCCTCGTCCTGCACACGGCCGACGACCGCGACCGCGCGGTGACCGCAGACGCCGTCACGGCATTCCCCGAGCTGGACCTCGCCCTCGTACGCACCGAGGGCCTGGACGCGCGACCGCTGCCGCTGACCGTCCGGGACACGGTGGAGGCGGGCCGATACGTCCGGCTCCCCGCCGGCTGCTGGCGTGAGGCACGCGTCCTGGGCGAGACCCCGGTGACCTACACCGCCACGGACCGCCCCCGCCTGCTCGACGGCGCGCTGGAACTGGCGATCGGCACGGCGGGCCGCGACGCGCTGCGGCTCGGCGGCGGCGCGGCCGGCGGACCGGTGCTCGACGCCACGACCGGCGCCGTCGTCGCCGTCGTGGGCACGGCCCTCCAGTGCGGCGGCCGCGACGCGGGCTTCGCCGTCCCGCTGCGCCCCGCCACCGGCCCCCTCGCCGACCTGCTCGCCCGCAACGCGGCGACGGTCCCGGCCTACGGCGCCGACCTCAACCTCGCCGGCATCCTCGAACTCGCCGCCACCTCGGTGGGCTCGGACGGCCCCCCGGACCCCGGTTCCCCCACCGTGCCGCCCCCGGTCGAACGCCCGGCGCCCGCACGGGAGTTCGCCGCCTTCGAGGCGAGCCCCGCCACCGTCCTCGGCCTCGTCGGCGCCCCCGGCAGCGGCCGTACGACGGAACTCGCGGCGCTCGCGGCCCGCCGCGGCCGGGGTGGGGCGCCCGCGCCCACGCTGTGGCTGCGCGGCGCCGATCTGCGGGCCGAGGACGACTCGATCGCCGACGCCGCGCACCGGGCGCTGCACCGCGCGGCCCGGATCGTCGGCGCGTCGGCAGGGCTGTCCGACACCGCCTTCGAAGACCTCTGCCCCGGCCGGCTCGCCCGGCTCGCCCACACGGCCGGGCGCCCCCTGCTACTGCTTCTCGACGGCCCGGAGGAGATGCCGCCCGCCCTCGTCCACCGGCTCGCCGAGTGGACGCGGGGCACGGACCGCTGGCTGCGGGAGACCGGGGCACGGCTGCTGGTGGCCTGCCGCCCCGAGTACTGGGAGCGCGCGGGCGCGCACTTCCCGGCCGAGGCGCTGCACGGCGCGGCGGGGAGCGCCGGGGAGCTTCCCGCGTGTGTGCGGCTCGGGGACCTCACCCCCGAGGAGGCGTGCGAGGCACGGGCCCGGTACGACGTCCCCGAGACCGCGCTCACCACGCCAGACGCCCGCCACCCGCTCACCCTGCGGCTCCTCGGCGAGATCCGCGCCGCCCTCCCGGCCGACGCGCCCGCCGGACCCGTCGACCGCCATGACGTCCTCGGCGCCCATCTCGACCTGATGTGTCTGCGGATCGCCGTCCGCCTCGCCGCCGGGAACGGACTGCGCGGCACCGCCGTACGGCGGCTCGCGGCGAAGGTGGCCGGACAGGTGCACGAGGCCGCCCGCCGCAGCCTCGGTCCCGGGCAGGGGGAGCTGGACCGGGCGTCGTTCGAGGCGGTGTTCCCGTGGGGCCAGGCCCCCGCCCGGCTCGGCGGCGGCACCGGCTGGGCCTCCGCCGTGCTCGCCGAAGGGCTGCTGGTGCCCGCGGGGGGCGGCTATCGCTTCGCCCACGAGGAACTGGCCGACTGGATCCAGGGCCTCCACCTCGACCTGGACGAGGCGTTGCGGGCCCTGGTCCACCGCCACGGCGAGGAGGGCGGGGAGGGCGAGGAGGGCGAGGAGCCCGGCGGGCGTCCGCTCCCCGTCCCGCACCACCGCATCGGCCCCGTCGTCCAGGCCCTGCTGCTCCTCGGCCGCCACCAGGGCGCCCCACGGCTCGCCCGGCGGCTGGACGAGCTGGCCGACGCCCTGGACGCCGACCCGGCCTCCTGGTGGGCCGCCCGGCTGCTCGCCGAGACCCTGCTGCGCGTCCCGGACGCGACGCCGTACGCCACGGTCCTGGGCCGGATCGCGGACGGGATCGCGGCGAGCGGGGGCGGCGGCGTGGTCGCGGGGGAGGGGCGCGGGGGAGCGGGGCTGCCGTTGCCGGAGTTCGGGCCCGGCTTCTGGACGGCGATCCGGGTGCCGCTCGACCTCCGTCTCGATCTCCTGCGCCGGCTGGTGCTCGCCGACCCGGCCGCCCCGCCCGACGCGGACGCGCTCCGCGGCCCCCGCTACCTCGACACCGTGGCCCGGCTCCTCGCCGCCCGCCCCACCGACGTACAGCTCTGTCTGACCCGCTGGTTCGACGACGAGCGTCCGCTGCCCGCCGCCCCGCACGCGACCGTGGCGACCGCCGCGCAGGCGCTGCTGCACACCCACCGGCACCGCGCCCTGGACGACCTCACCGAGGCCCTGGCCGGCCGTGCGCACCGGCGGGCCGACGAACTGCTCGCCGTCCTCGCCGAGGAGGAGCCCTCCGCGCTGTGCCGGGCCGTCGAACGCTGGGCCCACGACGACCGCCCCGCCCGCCGGGCCGCCGCTGTCGCCCACGGACTGCGCGCCGCACCCCACGTGACGACGGACACCGACCGCCGGCTGCTGCGCCACGCCGCCCTCGCCCTGCTCGCCCGCCCCGCGGACCGCACCCTGCACACCGGCGCCCTCGGCCTCCTCGTCCGGGACCTGGAGACCCGGGCCGGGTATCTGCCGCAGGCACTGCGGCGGTTCGCGGACGGCGACCCCGGGCTGCCCGCGTACGCGCTGCTGGCCGCGCTCGCCACCGACCCCGATCCCGAGCCCGTCCTGACCGCCGTCAGAACCCGGCTGCGCCGCCCCGACGCCGGTGCGGGGCGCGTGCTGCGGGCGCTCGTGGAGGCCGCCACGCCCGCGCTGGCCGGCCGGGTCGCCGCACTCGTCGCGGAGGGCGTGGAACGGCATCCGGAGGCCGCCGGGGACGTGGCCGCCCATGTCGACCGGCGCCTGGACGCCGGACCGGCCGCCGACGCCGTGCTGTTCCCGCTGGTCACGAGCCTGCTGGACGAGCGGGCCCCCGAACCGCTGCGCGCCGCCCTGGCCGCCGTGCTGGCCTCGCCCGGGGCACCCGCCTCCCGGCCGCCGCGCCGTGAACTGCTGGACTTCCTGCTCGGCCGCGAGCGGGCCCCGGCCGTCCTGGACGCGGTCCTGCACGCCGCCGCCCAGTGGCACGGGGAGGAGTTGCGCGCCCTGGTCCACCGCACCGGGCTGCTCCTCGTCCGCACCCCGGAGGGCGCCGCGCGCTTCGACCGGGGCCTTGTCGACCTGGGGCGGCACGTCCCCGGTTTCGCCGCCCGGGTCACGGGCTGGCTCACCGGGCAACCGGCGGACTGGGCGGCCGTGGTCGGGCCCAGCGCACGGCGGATGCTGGAGAACCTGGCGGGGGCGCGGGTGCCCGTGTGAGCGGGGTGGGGCCTCCGGCGCGTGCGCCGGGTCACAGCCACCATGCCGATGCGGGCCGGGGGCACCCGGCATGGCACCCTTAGACCTGCGTTACCGGCAAACGATGGATACGGACACGGGTTCGAGGAGCGGTCACAGTGCAGCGCTGGCGTGGCTTGGAGGACATCCCCGAGGACTGGGGACGCAGCGTCGTCACCATCGGGTCCTACGACGGAGTCCACCGCGGACACCAGCTCATCATCCGGCACGCGGTCGACCGCGCCCGTGACCTGGGCGTCCCGGCTGTCGTCGTCACCTTCGACCCGCACCCCAGCGAGGTCGTCCGCCCCGGCAGCCACCCGCCGCTGCTCGCCCCGCACCACCGGCGCGCCGAGCTGATGGCGGAGCTGGGCGTCGACGCCGTGCTCATCCTTCCGTTCACCACGGAGTTCTCGAAGCTGTCGCCCGCCGACTTCGTGGTGAAGGTCCTCGTGGACAAGCTGCACGCCCGGGCCGTCGTCGAGGGACCGAACTTCCGCTTCGGCCACAAGGCCGCCGGGAACGTCGAGTTCCTCACCGAGCAGGGCAAGGTGTACGACTTCGAGGTCGAGGTCGTCGACCTGTTCGTGCGCGGTGAGGCGGGTGGCGGCGAGCCGTTCTCCTCGACGCTGACCCGTCGCCTGGTCGCCGAGGGCGATCTCACGGGCGCGGCGGAGATCCTGGGCCGGCCGCACCGCGTCGAGGGCGTCGTCGTGCGCGGCGCCCAGCGCGGCCGGGAGCTGGGCTTCCCCACCGCCAACGTCGAGACCCTCCCGCACACCGCGATCCCCGCCGACGGCGTGTACGCCGGCTGGCTGCACGCGGGCGGCGAGGCGATGCCGGCCGCGATCTCGGTCGGCACGAACCCGCAGTTCGACGGCACCGAGCGCACGGTCGAGGCGTACGCCATCGACCGCGTCGGCCTCGACCTGTACGGGCTCCATGTCGCCGTGGACTTCCTCGCCTTCGTGCGCGGCCAGGCGAAGTTCGACTCCCTCGACGGGCTGCTGGAGCAGATGGCGGTGGATGTGCAGCGCTGCCGGGAGCTGGTGGCGGAGGCGTCGGCGTAACCGGCGGCGTTCAGCGAAGGGGGGCGGCCGGTGTCTTCGGACACCGGCCGCCCCCCTTTTTTTGTCTTGCTGGGTTCGCGTGCTGTTACTGCTGGGGCGGCGGAGGCGGGGGAGGTGTCTGGGCCTGCCCTTCCTGCGGTTGCTGCGGTTGCTGCGGCTGCTGCGGAGCCGGGGCCTGGGGCGCTTGGGGGTAGCCGTAGCCCGGCGGGGGCTGGGGCGGCTGGGGGTAGGGCTGGCCGGGGCCGGGCTGCGGCGGGTACGGCTGCTGGGCCTGCGGGGCGTACGGCTGACCCGGCTGCGGCTGCCCGTGCGGGGGCTGTGGCGCGGGCGGCTGCTGGGCGTAGGGCTGGGGCGGGTACGGCTGTCCCGGGTGGGCCGCGGGGGCGTGGGGCTGGGGCTGGGCGTGGGGCTGAGGTTGGGCCGCCGGGGGCTGGGCCTGGGGCGGGTACGGCTGGCCGGGGACGGGCGGCTGACCCGGCGTCGGGCCGCCGCCGTACGGCTGGGCCGGGATCTGCTGGCCGGGGGCCTGCTGCCCAGGGAACGGCTGTCCCGGATACGGCTGGCCCGGGTACTGCTGGCCCGGCATCGGCGGGGCGGCCACCGGGGGCGGGTTGCCGTCGTTCGTCCACAGGCCGTGCATCTGCTGGTGGCGGACGAAGTCCTCGGCGACCAGCGCCGCGAGGTGGAAGTACGCCTCCCGCACCTTCGGCCGCATCATGTCGAGGTCGACCTCGGCACCGGCGGCCAGATGCTCGTCGAACGGCACGACGACGACACCCCGGCAGCGCGTCTCGAAGTGGCTGACGATGTCGTCCACCTTGATCATCTTGCCGGTCTCGCGCACTCCCGAGATGACGGTGAGGGAACGGGAGACCAGCTCCGCGTACCCGTGCGCGGACAGCCAGTCCAGCGTCGTACTGGCGCTGCTCGCGCCGTCCACCGACGGGGTCGAGATGATGATGAGCTGGTCGGCCAGGTCGAGCACCCCGCGCATGGCGCTGTAGAGCAGACCCGTGCCGGAGTCGGTGAGGATGATCGGGTACTGCTTGCCGAGCACGTCTATCGCGCGCCGGTAGTCCTCGTCGTTGAACGTCGTGGACACGGCCGGGTCGACGTCGTTGGCGATGATCTCGAGCCCGGAGGACGCCTGCGAGGTGAACCGGCGGATGTCCATGTAGGAGTTGAGGTACGGGATCGCCTGGACGAGGTCCCGGATGGTTGCCCCGGTCTCGCGCCGCACGCGTCGGCCGAGGGTGCCGGCGTCCGGGTTGGCGTCGATCGCGAGGATCTTGTCCTGGCGTTCGGTGGCGAGGGTGGAGCCGAGCGCGGTGGTCGTGGTCGTCTTGCCCACACCGCCCTTGAGGCTGATGACCGCGATGCGGTAGCAGGACAGCACCGGCGTGCGGATCAGCTCCAACTTGCGCTGCCGCTCGGCCTCTTCCTTCTTTCCGCCGATCTTGAAGCGGGAGGAGCCTCCGGTCGGACGGCTGCTCTTCGCCTTCTGGCGCTTGTCGTTGAGCAGACGGTCCGAGGACAGCTCCACGGCCGCGGTGTAACCCAGCGGCGCGGCACCGGGGTTGACCGGCTGCCGCTGGTCGTGCTGGATCGGCTGCGGCCAGGCGGCACCGATGCGGGGGTCGACGGGGTGGGGCTGAGGGGCCTGGGGGGCCTGAGGGGCTTGGGGTGCGTCCTGCTGAGGTGCCGGTGCAGCATGCGGAGGCTGCGGCCCGGCGGGGGCCGGGCGCGGACCGTCGGCCTGCTGGGGGAACTGGGGGTACGGCTGGGGGGCTTGAGGCGCCTGGGACGGCTGGGCCGCCTGCGGCTGCTGCGGGGCCTGCTGCGCCTGCGGGTTGGGCTGGGCGGCCGGGTCGGTCTGCGGGAAGCCGTAGCCGCCGGGAGTCGCCGGGGGCGTGGGTTCGGGGACGCCGACGGGCCGCGGAAAACCGTAACCGGGCTGGGCGTCGGGAGCCGGGGGCTGCGGGAAGCCGTAACCCGGCTGCTGCTGCTGCGGGGCGGGCGGTGCCGGTGCCGACGGCGCGGGGGCGTCCGCCTGCGGGGCGTGCGGGTTCGCCGGGTCGGGCTGTGGGAAGCCGTAGCCGCCGGGTTGCGGGAAGCCGTAGCCCGCCTGGGCGTTGGGCGCGGGCGGCTGGGGGGTGTGCGGTGCCTGCGGGTTGGACTGGGCGGCGGCCGGGGCCGTGTGCGGGAAGCCGTAACCGGGCTGGGCGTCGGGCGCCGGGGGCTGCGGGAAGCCGTAGCCGGGCTGCTGCGGGGCGGGCGGTGCCGGTGTCGGCGGCGCGGGGGCGTCCGCCTGCTGGGGCTCGGGCTGCGGCTGCGCGGGCCATTCGGCTGCCGGGGCGGGCGCCGCGGGCTGGTACGACGGCGGCAGCGGCGGCAGTTCGCCCTGCGCGGGCGGCGGGGGAGTCCAGGCGGGCGGCGCGGGGTCCTCGGCCGCGTCGGCCTGCGGGGCGTCGTCCGCCGGGGCGGGCGAGTCCTCCTCCGCCGATGCCTCGGCCGGCTCCTCCGCCTGCTCCTCCGACGACGCTTCGGCGGACGGTTCGCCCTGCGTCTCCGCGCCCTCGACGGCGTCGGTGTCCTCGGTGTCCTCGGAGACGTCCGCCGCCTCGGCCTCCGAGTCGTCCTCCGCCTGCGCGGGAACGGCGTTGTCGTCGGCCGCGGCCTCGCCGGTGTCACCCGGCTCCTCGGCCGAGTCCGCCGAGGTCGCCGAGTCCGTGTCCGGGGCCTCGGATTCCGCCCGCTCCGCGATCTGCCGCTTCAGGGCCACCGCGGAGATACGCATGGTCGCGCCGCTCTCCAGGTCGCCGTTCCCGGTGCCGTCCTCCTCGGCGACGGGCTGCGGCTGCTGCTGGGGTTCGAATCCGGCGCCCGCCGGAATCCCCGGCGCGGGCTGCGCGGGAACCTGGGCCACGGGCGGAGCGTACGGCGCTGCGGGCGCCACGTCCGCCGCCGGAGCGGGAGCGGGAGCGGGAGCCGGAACCGGAGTCGGCGCAGGGGCAGGGGCCGGAACAGGCGCGGGCGGCGTCAGCCCCGGCACCGGCTCACCGACCGGCGCCGGAAAACCCCCCGGAGGCGTCCCCGTCACACCCTGCGGCGCAGGCGCAGGCGCAGGCGCAGGCGCCGGAACAGGCGCGGGCGCACCACCACCGGTACCCGCACCCGCGCCCGAACTCCCGCCCGCGTTCTGCGTGTACCAGGCCGGCGGCGCGTAGTCGATGGTGAACTCGCCCGTCGTCTCGATGGCGGACTCCGCGTCGGGCTGGTCATCGCCGGGCGTGGCCCAGCCCCCGCGCATCCCGTCCCGATCGCTGCTCACAGTTCCTCCTGGTGTGGTCGAGCACCTCATGCCGTGCCGGGTCGACCAGTTCTCGTCTTCTCGTCGTGCGAAGGGGCTTCGGGGTCGTTCGTCGGAGGTCGTCCGAGGTGCCGGCCCTCCCCGAGGACGCCGGCACCCGCCCCACGGGTTTCCGGTGCCGCGCCCCGCACCAGCCTAATCATCAGATGCCCCGCCCCGGCAGGCCCGCCCACCCCTCGGCACAGGTCCGTCACGTGAACCCGCCGCTCCGGGAAACGGTCATAGCCACCGAAGTACCGCGTACCGCACGACGACTGAGGGAAACCGGGTCAGTCCATCCGCCGGGGCGTGCCCAGCAGCCCGATCTCCGCGTCCGTCGGCTGGGTCATCACATACTGCCGGTCGCGGTCGGCGCACCACAGGGTCAGACCGTCGGCGAGGGTGGGCAGCGCCGTCACGTCGGCCGCCGGCAGGGTCAGCGCGCGGCCCAGCTCCGTGGCCTCGTCCGGCGAGATCCGCTGGACGCCGACCAGCCGTGCCTGCCGCAGCAGCCGGGGGGCGACCGGGCTGAGATACGGCAGCAGCGTCAGCACCGCCTGCCACGGTCCCGAGGCGACGCGCCCGCGCGGGGGCCGCATGCCGCAGTCCCGCACCACGAGCACCGGCGTGCCCGCCGAGGCGCCCTGCGGGGGGACGCGTCCGACCTCGTACACCGCGAGGCCGTTCTGCCCGCCGCCCATGGCGTGCACCATCTGCACCCAGGCCTGCGGACGTCCGGTCTCCACGGCGACCCGGGCGCCGGTCGCCGCCGCTCTGAGCGCGAGGACCTGGGCCGTCCACAGACCGCCGATGAGGACGACGTCGTACGGCGTGGGCCGGTTGAGGCCCAGGACGGCGGGCCGGTTCTCGGCGTCCACGCCGATGACGACGCCGTCGTCCCCGATGGGCAGGGCCAGCGAGGCGAGTTGCTCGACGGTCACCGAGTGGCGGCCGTGCCGGGGGCCCAGGAGGCCGAAGCCGCTGCGCAGCGAGCGCTCCCCGCGCCGGCCCGTGGTGGGCTCGGGACCGCCGGGAGCGGTGGCCGCCCGTCTCGTCGTAGCCGTCACCGAACACCTCCGAGGGGCAGAGTGGCCAGGATGCCGGGCACCTGTTCCCGGTCGAGCCGGGCGAGACCCGCGCCGGTGTGCCGGGCCGCGCCCTGCACCGCCCGCCGGGCCGCCACGAGTTCGTCGTCGCTGCGGCCCGTCACGCGCACGTGCCCGCTCAGGGAGACCTCCTGGCGCTCACCGCGCGCGAGGGTGACGCTGAAGGTGGTGGCGAGCGCGGGCACCGCGGTGACCAGGGCGATGAACTGGGGGAGCGAAGGGCCGTTGCCGCCGCCCAGGGCCGGCCAGCGGCGCAGCCAGTACGTGGTGTGCCGGCGGTTGTCGCAGCGCCAGCTCCGGCCGGACTCCTCGGTCCGCCGCTCCAGCGTGCCGGTGCGCCCGGCCTCCGCCGTCACCAGCGGGTTGGCACAGGCCGAGGTGGCGACGGCGGCCGTGAGCTGCTCCTCGTCGAGGACGGTCGCCCGGAACCCGGCGCCGGTGAGCCGGCTCGCGAGATGGTCGGCGGCCCGCACCACGCACTTCTGCGCGCCGAGGAGACCGCCGCCGCGCACCGCCACGGCCTCCGGGCACAGCTCCGGGTCGAGCTTCAGCGCGATCCAGGTGATGCGCACGGCCGGGGCGCCGGTCTGCTCCTGGAGCGGCGCGTAGTTGGAGACGGCGACGGACTGCGGGGGCAGGTGCAGCGCGGGCGCGGGCTGGGTGTGCAGCACGATCTGGGCGGACTCCAGGCGGATGCCGTCCACGTCGAGCGCGTCGTGCACCAGGGCGAGCGGCAGCGGCTGGCGGTCCCGCTCGGCACGCAGCGCGGTCGCGTCGGCCTCGATCTGGAGGACGGCCGTCACGAACGTGCCGTCCCCGACGATGCCGACGGGGCGCCGGTCACGGCCGTTGTAGGTGTAGGTGCGCAGGCTGGGGTCGCACTCCAGGGCCGGTCCGAAGCCCGGTTCGGTGCCGGCCGGTATCTCCAGCTTCTCCGCGAGCCGCCGCCGGGCCTTCAACCCGCGCGCGGTGGCCAGCCATTCGGGCAGCGAGCGGCCCCGGCGGCGGGCCACCGACACCACGACCAGCACGACGGCGACGGCGGCCGCCACCGCCATCCCGACCGGGCCGATCGCCCAGCCGACCAGCAGGACCGCGGCCGCGATCTCCCACAGGACGAGGCGTTGCAGCCGGAATGCCCCACCCTGCCCCGAACGCGCCTTGAGCTGAAGCGCCCCCGATCCCGGTGCGCGCCGCGCCGCGGGCGGCCGCGGGGCCGAGGAGCCCTGTGTCCGCGCCCGGCCGCCGGAGCGTTCGCGCGTTCCCGAAGCCCTCACTCCATCCCCCCGTATCGCTCACGACTCGCCCGCATTTCAGCACCGCACAGGGCACTTGACGGCCCGGGAACCCTACCCGCTCGCCGAGCCACGGCGGATACCAGGCATAGTAGGGGGCCGCTCTGACATCGGGGGCGCGGGACCGTGACCCCGCGGATGGGGCCAGGACGGACAACGGGGAGAGACACAGACAGATGGCATCCCGGCGCGATCAGCTCAATGCCTACACCTTCGCGAAGCGCCGTATGCTCGCGGCCTTCCTCCAGTCGTCGCCCGACGGCTCGGAGGAGGGGGCGCCGCGGCCGCTGCGCGCGATTCTGCCCGGCGTCATCATCGGCGTCGTCGTCATGGCCGTCTTCGGGGCGTGGGGCATGTTCAAGCCGACCGCGCCGAAGGGCTGGGACCAGCCCAACGCCAAGGTGATCATCGCCAGCAAGTCGACCACCCGGTACGTGATCCTGAAGACCGACGGCGAGGTCCAGCTCCACCCGGTCCTCAACATGGCGTCCGCGAAACTCCTGTTGGAGGCGGGCGGCGGTGACGTCGTCACGGTCGCCGAGTCCGTTCTCGACAACGGCAAGATCCCGCACGGCGTCACCATCGGCATCCCGTACGCCCCCGACCGGCTGCCCTCCGCGGACGAGGCCGGCAAGGCCAAGCGCTGGGCGGTCTGCGAGCGTCCGAGCGCGGGCGGCGGCGACTCCGTCCAGAAGGCCGCGCTCGTGCTCTCCGGTGACGAGATGAAGGCGACCGACGGCAAGGGGCGCCTGGGCGACGGCGAGTTGCTGTACGTCGCCGACCCGGACGGCGACCAGTTCGTCGTGGACGCGACGGGCCGGGCGTACCCGATCGACAAGAGCGACGAACTGCTGCTGCGGGCCGTCGTCGGCTCCAACCGGCAGCCGCAGCGGGTCTCCGCGGAGTGGCTGGCGACCCTGCACCAGGGCGACGCGGTCACGTTCCCGCAGATCGAGGGTCGCCCCGGTGAACCGGCGAACACGCCGGGCCAGTTGGACGACGCGACCGACAAGGTCGGCACCGTCCTCAAGGCGTTCGACAACAACGCGGAGCAGTACTACGTCGTGCTGCCCGGCCGGGTCGCCCCCGTCTCCGCCTTCATCGCCCAACTCCTCCTCTTCAGCGAGGAGTTGGCGCCGCTCGGCCAGGCGGGCCACGCCGCCGAGGTCAGCCCCGGCGCGATCGTGCCGGGCAAGCCCTTCGGCACCGACCACCGCTGGCCGACCGGCGACCCCACGCCCGTCAACGACCCGTCGCCCGCCGCCGGGAGCCGCAGCACCGTCTGCAACGTCCTGCGCGGCGTCGACGGCGACTCGGGCGCGACCACCCTGAGCACCTGGGCGGGCACCGACTTCCCCGAGAAGCTTCCCGCCGGCTCCTCCAGCGCCTACGTCACGCCCGGATCCGGCCAGCTCTACCGCCAGTTCCAGGGCAAGGCGACCAAGGCGGGCCCGGTCTTCCTGGTCACCGACACCGGCCTGCGGTACGTCCTCCAGTCCAACGGCGACAGCGCGACCGACGACGCGGGCATCGGCATGACCGCCGAACAGCGCGCGCAGCAGCAGCGGGAGGCCCAGCAGGCACAGACCCTGCTCGGCTACAAGGACGTCGACCCGGCACCGGTCCCGGCCGCCTGGTCGGAGTTCCTGCCCACGGGCCCCCGCCTGTCGACCGCGGCGGCGCGCCAGCCGCAGGGCTCGTGAGGGGGAGGACGACGATGCCGCGTGCTTCTCTCCTGCGTGCCTCTCTCCTGCGCCCGACGCTGACGGCCGCGGCCGCGGCGCTCCTGGCCACGGCCCCGCTCCTCGCACCGCCCGCGGCCGCCGCGGACAAGCTGCCGTACTCGGACCAGTGCCAGTTCCCCAACGGCCTCTACCCGGGCCGCCCCTGGTCCCTTCAGCGGGTGCTGCTGGACGAACTGTGGAGCCGCTCCAAGGGGGCCGGCGTCCGGGTGGCCGTCATCGACACCGGCGTGGACGTGAAGAACCCGCAGCTCACCGCGGCCGTCGACGCCAAGAGCGGCCGCAATCTGCTGCCGAAGGGCCTCAAGGACGAGGACGGCGACCCGATCGAGCGGGGCAAGGAGAACGGCACCACGGACACCGTCGGCCACGGCACCAAGGTCGCCGGCATCATCGCCGCCCGCCCGGCCGCCGGCACCGGATTCGTGGGCCTCGCCCCCGAGGCGACGATCATCCCGATCCAGCAGAACGACGCGGAGGGCCACGGCACCACCGACACCCTGGCCGCGGCGATCCGCTACGCCGTCCAGGCCAAGGCCGGCGTCATCAACATCTCCCAGGACACCTCGAACGCCATGAAGCCCTCCGACGACCTGGAGAAGGCGATCGACGAGGCCCTGGCCCAGAAGATCGTCGTCGTGGCGTCGGCCGGCAACGACGGTCTGGACGGCAACGTGAAGGAGACCTACCCCGCCTCCTACGACGGCGTCCTCGCCGTCGCCGCCTCCGACCGCAACAACGAACGCGCCGCCTTCTCCCAGTCCGGCGACTTCGTCGGCGTCGCCGCACCCGGCGTCGACATGATCTCCACGGTCCCCTCGGGCGGCCACTGCTCCGACAACGGCACGAGCTTCTCCGCGCCGTACGTCGCGGGCGTCGCCGCACTCCTCAAGGCGCGGCACCCGGACTGGACCGCCCGCCAGATCGTCGCCCAGATCGAACAGACCGCCGAGCGCACCATCGCCGGCCACGACCGCCTGGTCGGCTGGGGCGTGGTCGACCCGGTCCGCGCCCTGACGGAGGACGACCGCCCCATCGAGTCCCCCGACCCCCAGAACGGCCTCTCCCGCGCCGAGGCCCCCACCGCGGCCAAGTTCCAGACCGGCGAAACCCCCGACGAACGCAACACCCGCCTCGCCACGTACGTAGCGGTGGCAGCGGCCGTCCTCGTCGCCGGCACGAGCGGCACGGCGGTGGCCATCAGGGACGCGCGGCGTCGGGCTCGGAGGGTGGCGGGGGTCGACTAGACCGAAGAACACAACGGGGGAAAGGACAGCACATTGACACACCCAGGAGCAGGCACCCGGCCGAACCTGAAGGTGTCGAGCGAGAACCTCACCAAACTCGCCGACGACCTCGACGGCATGCAGAGCCACCTGGACAAGCAGGTCCGCCGCATGGACGCGCTGGTCGACCGGATCGAGGCCGGCTGGAGCGGCCCGGCCGCGTCCGCGTACCGGGACTTCCACCGCGCCGCCGCCGAGGACGCCGTACGCATCCGCGAGGTGATGAAACTCCTGGAGGAGGCGGTACGGCTCAGCCGCGACGGCTTCTCCCAGGACGACCTGGACGTGCTGGCGCAGATGCGCCGGATCGAGGTGGACGTCGACAGCGAGGTCGACCGGTTGTCGACCCCGAACACCGAGGTCCCGACGGCGCCGCGGAGCAGCCTCGACGACCTGTAGCCCGTCCAGCACCGGAGTCGCCGACGAACAGGGGGAAACATGTCGACCGGCAACGAACCCGACGAATACATATCCGTGTCCTTCACGACGCTGCACGAACTGGCCGCAGACCTGGAGGACATCCTCAAGCAGCTCAACACCAAGCTCGACGGCCTCTACGACCGGGTCGTGCCCGTCGTGCTGTCCTGGCAGGGCGAGACCCGCGACGTGTTCGTGGACAAGCTCGACGAGTGGGACCGCTCCGCGCAGGACCTCCAGGCGGCCCAGAAGTGGCTCCACGAGTACGTGACCACGGGCCACACCAACTACGCCGCCGCGCACCTGGCGGTGCTGCGCGGCTGGGGCGGTGCCTGATGGGGGAGAAGCTGCCCTCGGACGAGGAGCGCGCCAAGGAGGCCGCGGCCGCCCGCACCCGCTCGCCCAAGACGAGCGGCGGCGGCTTCGACGTACAGCCCCAGCACGTGTACTACACCGCGCTCGTCGTACGGGACGGGCAGTTCGACTACGACAAGGGCGCCCGGTCCCTGGTCGGCGTCCTGAACGAGTACAGCCAGTCGGCGGGGGCCGGCTGGGGCGCGGACCAGTTCTCCGAGGCGTACCGGACGGTCAACGAGAAGTTCCTGGAACTGTGGGCGAAGAGCGTCGTCAGCGTGGGCGGTGTCGCGGTCGGTCTGACGGACACGACGAACAAGTACGTCCAGGCGGACTGGCAGGCCCGCCGTATGTACGGCCCGCCGCCTGTCGACAGGCAGCCGCCCGCCGTCATCGAGAACGTGCCCAAGTACGGTCCGGTCAACGACGTCAAGTGGGTCGGCACGGGTGAGGACGCGGACTCCTGGGCCATCTCGGGAGTCCTCGGCGAGATCCCCGACTTCCTCGCCGACGTCATCCGCCCGGCGATCGAACACGGCCTCAGGCTCGGCAAGATGCACGAGATCACGCCCGGTGCCAGGGACGAAGAACTGAAGACCATGGCCACCGGCTGGGAAGCGGCCGAGAAGGCGGCGAAGGCCGCCTCGGACAACTTCAACGGCGCCATCAAGTTCATCACCAACAACAAGGGCAACGACGAGTGGCAGGGCGCGATGAAGGCGTTCTGCCAGACCATCTGGGGCACCACGGAATGGGGCCGGACCTACGACCCGCAGGGCAACCGGGTCTCCATGGGCCGCAGTTGGAAGACGAACCGCAATGTCGTCCCCGCGAAACAGCGCCCCATCATCGAGATCCTCCGCAACACGGCCACCACCCTCAAGGACACGCTCAACCACCTGGCCGACGTGCGCAACAAGACGGCGGACACGACGACCCAGCTCGCCATCGACGCCACGAAGGCGACGGTCAAGGACTTGACGACCGGCCTCGACCTCTTCGAACTGACCCGGCTCGGGGCGACCATGGCGTTCGGCGAGATCGTCCTCACGTTCCGCACACACATGGACAAGGGCGCCGCCGACAGGGCCGTCGAGGCGTACCACCAGGCGTTCAGCGAGGCCGCCACCAAGGTGAAGGGACTCGTCCCGGAACTGGACGAGGCGATCCTCAGCGTCCCCACCTTCCGAGCGGAGGCGGCCCGCGCCGCGGGCTACGGCGCGCGCACCCTGAACGACTTCAAGAAGGAACACAGCTGGCAGCGCCCGGAAAGCCAGGTCCCCTACAAATACAGCCTCGACCTCGCGACCGAGGAGGAGCTGTACGGCGGACACAGCATCGACAAGCATGTCGGGCTGACGGATGAGCAGTTGACGCAGCGGTTGCGGGACCAGGCAAGTGGGTCGACCGGGCCGGACATCCCGGCGGCCTCGACTTTCACTGATCTTGAATCGGCGCAGGAATATACGCAGTACAATCTGCGGAGCAATACGGCGGAAATCGACAAATGGCTACAAGGTCCTCCGCCGGTCGGGAAGATGGAAGAATTCTCGGTTCCTGCCGTTGCCGGGGGTAATTTGACGGCTCCCGTCATCACCGGGAGCACGGCACGAGTAGTGAACGGTCACCCGACGCCACCACAGGCCGCTTACGGAGTCTCCACCGTACTCAAATATGAACCGAACCTGGACCCGCCTTTCGTCGTCTACACGTCCATGCCCAAGTGACGAGTCAGGAGTCGAAGATGATCGATCCCGACGAACGCGCGTGGGCCGAGGCGATCGGCATGTACGAGCGTAGGTACACCATCGCAAAGGTGACGCGCAGGGAGCACGAGGAATGGGTGTACGACGTGCACACCCTGATGCATGGCGACACCCTGGACGCCCGTGGCTGGCGTGTGAACGACCCTCTCGTGGGTGAGTTCGAAAGACTCGACGACCCGTACTACCCCTTCATCGATCTACCGACGGACCCCGAGAAGGCGGAGATCCTCAGATCTCGGGTGCATGAGATTCCCCGTTCGTCCGCCAAGAAGTTTCTCGCAGCACTGTCGACGACCTGGCTCAGTGTCGCGAGAACGGAGGACTTCGAGGAGCGCAGAGCAGGGCTGGAAGCGAAGGCCGACACCGTCCTGTCCCGTTTCCCCGAGGGGTCCCACTTTTATGCCAACACGGGACGCGATAGCGCGGAGAAGGACTACTACCAACACATCTCTGGATGTAGCACGATTTCCACACACGTCTGGGACCTCGGCCTGTTCCTCGTCTCCGATACGGAGGTCGGAATGGTCTGGTCGTTCATCGCGTGGTGAGAGGGGAAAAGACGATGACGGAACTCGACGAGCGTTCGTGGGCCAAGGCGATCGGGATGTACGAGATGCGGGCGACCGTCGCCAAGGTGACGGGCAGGGAGCACGAGAACTGGCTGCTCGATGTGGTCACCCTGATGCACGGTGAGACGCGCGACGTCCGAGGTTGGCGCACCGTGGACAAGTGGGAGGGGGAACTCGACAGGATTGACGAGCCGTCCTACCCCTTCGCCATCCCTCCGGAGGCCCTCGCGACGCCGGACGCCTGGAAGCCGTACCTGCACGAGATCCCGCGTTCCCAGGCCCTGCGGTTCCTCGTGGCCCTTTCCACCCCTTGGATCGACGTCACCATGGAACCTGATTTCGAGGAGCGCAGGATGGCCCTCGAAGCTGACGCCCGCGTCATCCTGTCGCGCTTCCCGGAGGGTTCGCACTTCTATGCGAACACCGGGCAAGACAGCGCTACCCGTGACTACTACCAGCGGGTTTCGGGCTGGTTCCCCTTCTCCACGCGCACCTACGACTTCGGCTTGGTGCTCGTGTCGCAGGCGGAGGTCGGAATGGTCTGGTCGTTCCGCTGATGAGAACGATGACGGAACTCGACGAGCGTTCGTGGGCCGAGGCGATGGAGATGTACGAGCAGCGGGTGACCATCGCCAAGGTGACGGGCAGGGAGCACGAGAACTGGCTGCTCGACGTGGTCACCCTGATGCACGGTGAGACGCGCGACGTCCGGGGTTGGCGCACCGTGGACATGTGGGAGGGGGAACTCGACAGGATCGACGAGCCGTCCTACCCGTTCGTCATCCCTCCGGGGGCCCTTGCTGCGCCGGATGGCTGGAAGCCGTATCTCTATGAGATTTCTCGTTCTCAGGCTCTGCGGTTCCTCGTGGCCCTTGCCACGCCGTGGATCGATGTGACAAAGGAACCGGATTTCGAGGAGCGTAGGGAGGTCCTCGAAGCTGACGCCGGTGTCATCCTGTCGCGTTTCCCCGAGGCTTCGCACTTCTATGCGAACACTGGGGGGCGCAGCGCCACCAAGGACTACTACCAGCCGGTTTCCAGTTGGCACTCCTTTTCCACACGCACCTTCGACTTCGGCTTGGTGCTCGTGTCGGAGACGGAGGTCGGGATGGTCTGGTCGTTCCGCTGATGTGATGCTGTCCGCCGCACCGCCCACTCTGGAGAATCCCTTGCGCACCCGCACCGCCACCTACCCCGACCGCGCGACCGCGCAGTGGGCGACGCAGCACGTGGTCACCCGCAACGAACAGGTCGTCCACCGCTGGCTGGCGGAGTCCACCCGGCGACGGCTCACGATCGAGGCGGCGTGGCCGTCCCGGGAGGACCCTGTCGGCAGGGTGCTGCTCCAGGCGATGGCGCTGGCCGGCCGGGGCGCGGTCGACGTCCGTGCCGCCCGGGTCGTCCTGCGCCGCGAGCCGTCCGCAGCGCACGGGTTCGCCGTGCACGCCAGTTTCCCCGTCTACCTGTGAAGGCAGTGCAGTCACCGTGGCGCTGACACCTCTTGAACACGACCGCCGCTACGGCGAGTTGGACCAGGTCCTCCGTGCGTACGCCGGTCAGCCGGCCGACGACACCGAGGACGCGCCGAGCGCGGCCCTCACCGCTTACCTGCGGCACACCTGGCACACCCGCCCCTGGGCGCTCGCCACCGCCGAGACCCAGCTACGCGAGTACGCCCGCAACCCGCCGGGACGGCTGAAGGTCCGGCTCGGCGAGTTCTACGCACTGCCGGACGTCGGCCTCCCCGACGGCGAGATCCTTGACTGGCTGACGCTCCTCGCCGACCACATCCGGCGCAGCGTGGACGAGGGCCTCGTCCCGCCCCCGGCCACCCCCGCCACCCACTGGGAGTGGAACGCCCGCTTCCCGGAACTGGGCCAGTTCCTCGGCGGATGGTTCTCGCAGGACATGCCGGACGAGTTCGAACACCATGACGCGGCCGTGGACGACTACCGCGCGACCACCGACCCGCACCTGGTGGCCCGCCTGGTCGGCGAGATGCACGAGCTGCTCGCCCTCCAACTGGAGGAGGTGGACTACGCGTTGGCCGTCGCCGACCTCGGCATGGAGGTCGACCCGCCCGCACCCCTCACTCCGAGCGGCTGGCTCACCCTGACGGCGGCACGGCTCGCAGCTCCGAGAGCGGACTACGGCCCAGACCGCACGCCGTGAAGGATCAGTGAAGTTTCGAGCAGTGGTAGCACACCTGTTGCATATGGCAGTTGGGACTGTCGGTGGAAGTCATTAGAGTGGTCATGTTGCGGTCATGAACACTTGAGGGGCGTGGGCTGCTCAGGACAGGCAACGGACAACGGGGAGGGAAAGCTTCGTGCTTCCTGCAGACATGGGTGGAGGAGCCGCCGACGTACGGCGTGGCCTGATGGCCCTTTCAGCGTTCAAGAAGCGTGTGGACGACCTGCTCACCGCCTTCGAGGACTCGGCGGGCGGCTCGTCGAAGGTCGGTGCGCACAGCCTGACCGCGGACGCTTTCGGGATGGGGAACTTCCCGGAAGCGAAGTCGCTCCACCTGGAGTATGAGCGCGTCCACGAGCGCATCACGTCACTGTCCAAGTCGCTCGGCCTCCAGCTCGAGGCCATGCAGATCGCCGTGCACGGCGTGGACGTCAACTTCAACAACCTCGAGGACGACCTCCGCTACCGGTTCCACGAGATCCGGACCGAGGTCAACCGGGATCGCGAAGAGATGCTCAACGAGGAGAAGAAGCGCGACAACAAGGCCGACCACACGGACGCGGGGTACTGATGAGCGGCGACGACAAGCAGCCCGAGTACGCGGCGGAACACCAGGACGCCGCCCAGCAGAACGGCACCCTGGACGCGGTCATGAACGTGACCAAGATCCTCCCGTTCGGCATGGGTGGGCGCGGCTTCCACTTCGGCTCGACCAGCTTCGAGGGCTACGACCTCAACGCGATGATCGACATCGTGGAGTCCGCGAACCCGGAACTCCTGGAGGACGCGGGCAACGCCCTCGTCGCCGCCCGCGACGCCATCACGAAGGCCGCCGAGGAACTCAGCACCAACCTGGGCGACATCGACTGGAAGGGCGAGGCGCACACCGCGTTCACCACGTGGGGCACGGACCTCGTCAGCACGGCCTACTCGCTCGCCACGTACGCCGACACCGTGGGCACCCAGGTCATCGCCGCCGGCGCCGGCCTCGCCTCCGTCCGCAATTCCATGCCACCCCGCGACAACCGCACCGACCCCAAGACGGTCGACGAGATCCCGACACCGAAGCGCGTCGACACCAACGACGAGTACGCGGCGGCGGTCAAGGCGGAGAGTCACCGCCAAGAGGCCATTAACCAGATGTACCGTCTGGCGTCCTTCTACACGGTCTCCGGCGGCATGATGCAGAACGCCGAGGAGCCGGTGTTTCCGAAGATGCCGGATGTGGGGGTGCCGCCGCCTCCGCCGGGTTTCAAGGAGCCAGAGGATCCCGCACGGGGGCAAACCTCGCTCTCCTCGACACATGCTTCAGCAACCACGAGCCACGACACGACGGGCTCGGCGGTGCTGCGACCGCACACTCAGGACTTGTCTTCGTCCCACACGAGCGAGGACAGCACTACCTTGCCCCCCAAGGAGCAGGTAGGCACGGAGATCGACAGCGTCGGCACCCTGCCGCCGCAGGACACTGTCAAGCCGGCACCAGTAGCACCGCCGACTACGACCACCGGCGGGCCGCCTGTGGGTCCGAACCCCCCGATTGGACCGGTGGTGACGCCACCCGTGGCACGAGGCCAGTCCGGTCGTACGACCGGCTTCGGCGGCGCCAAGGGCCCCATCTCGACGCAGGGACGAGTCGGCGGCACGCAAGGCGGCCCCACGGCAGGACGTACAGGCACCGGCCCCATGGGCCGCGGCGGCATGCCCGGTCAGGCCACCGGCCGCACGGGCGGTCCGATGGGCCGTGGCGCCATGCCGGGGCAAACGCCCATGGGGCGTGGTGCCATGCCCGGCCAGGCTGCCGGTCGTACCGGTGGTCCGATGGGCCGTGGCGCGATGCCAGGCCAGGCGGCGGGCCGTACCAGTGGTCCTATGGGGCGAGGCGTCGTAGGCGGAACACCGAAGCCCGCAGGATCGACGGGCAAGCAGGCGGGCGGTGTCCCGCGCGGACCCGTCAACGGCATGAACGCCATGAACCCCGGCCGCAACGGCGCCGGACGCCCCGGTGTCGTCGGCGGGAAGCCGGTGACCGGCGGTACCACCCCGGGCGCCAACGGACCCAGGGTGCCGCGCGGCACGGTCATCGGCCGTGAGGGGGCACAGCCCTCGCGTAACACGGGCGAGCGGCCCGGCCAGCGTGGAGTCATCGGGGCGAACACCCCGAAGACGAACCCGGCACAGACGTCCCGTCGTACGGCTGGCAACTCCGACGGCGTGGTCGGAGCGCCGAAGGGCGGTGCCGGTGCGCCCCGTGGGCGTGGAGGCAAGCAGCGTTCCGGTGAGACCCGTCAGCGTCGCGAGGAGCGGCGTGACGGGACGTCGGCGAACGACTGACCGGACAAGAGCGAGGACAGACAGAGCAATGGTGTCAGGGATCAGCCGACGCGGCGGGTGGAGCGCGCCTTTCGCGGGACGAAACGGGAGACGTGTCTCAGCCGTCTGCTCAGCGCTTGGTGCCTTGGCCGTCCTGTCAGTTGGCCTGGCGCCGAACGCGGCAGCCACTGGGCAGTCCGACCAGTGGTACTTGTCGGCGATGAAGGCTGACGAGATGTGGAAGGTCAGTACCGGCAAGGGCGTGAAGGTCGCGGTCGTCGACTCCGGGGTCAGCCCCGATACCCCATCCCTCAAGGGGCAGGTACTCGATGAGACACCCCATGCTGTCGGCTACAAGGCGACCAAGGACTACACCGGCCACGGGACGACCATGGCCGAACTGATCGCCGGCACAGGAGCTGGCGGTGGTCTGAAGGGCTTGGCGCCAGAGGCGAAGATTGTTCCCTACAGGATCAACGCAGATTCGCTCAAGGACAAGGTTGACCAGGAGAACGCCCCCAAACTGGCAGACGTGATTCGAGCGATTGCCGATAGCGACGTCAAGATCATCAGCATGTCCTTCGGTGCGGACGCGGAAAACTCCGAAGACCTGGCAGCTTTCAAGTACGCGCACTCCAAGGGCAAGTTGATGTTTGCCGCCGCCGGAAATGAAGCTCAGAAGAAGAACCTCATCGGCTACCCCGCCGCCTACCCGTACGTGGTCGGCATCGCGGCTTCCGACGAGGACGGCTCGGTCGGCAAGTTCTCCGAACACGGAAACTACGTGGACCTCGCCTCCCCGGGGCTCAGCGTCCCCGTTTGGTGCGACGAAAAGCTCAAGGCGTATTGCCTCAGCCAGGGCACCAGCCAAGCCACAGCCATCGCCTCCGCCTCCGCCGCCCTCGTCTGGTCCGCGCACCCGGACTGGACGGCGAACCAGGTCCTGGCCAGCCTGATTGACACCGCGGGACGGGACTGGGCGAGGGACGACCCCAGCACGTACCTCGGATACGGACTGATCCGGCCCCGCAAGGTGCTGGAGGACAGCGGATACAAGCCCGTGGCCGCCGACACCGACCCGCTGGCCACGGAGAACGCCGAGGGCGTCGAGGAGGACCCCTCGGCGGCTTCCCCCTCCGCATCAACCTCGTCACAAGCCCCCAAGGACACTTCAGGCGGGGCAACTTCGGCGGCAGGATCAAGCTCGGAGTCGTCCGACGACACCACGATGTGGGTGACACTCGGGGCCGCGGCCGCCGTACTGGTGGTCGGGGGCGGCGCCTTCGCGGTGATCCGTTCCCGGCGCCGGACCTGAGTCCTTACACAAGTACCCACAGCTCTCACGAAAAGGAGTGCCGACATGGTCGACCGCAAGCTCAATGACGGCGACGTACAGAAGCTTCAGACCGAGGTCATCGACCGGTACGACAACATCCGCGGCTCGCTGGCGAAGCTCCAGGGCACGATCGACATGATCGAGAAGGCGTGGACGGGCCAGGGCGCCAACGCGTTCAACACGAAGCAGACGGAGATCAACACCCACATGGTGTCGATCGGGAAGATGCTCGACGACTTCCTCGAGGGCATCAACCTCAACAAGACCGACAAGCGCAACCTCGAGGACCAGATCGAGGCCGACCTCACCAAGATCTCGGTCGAGGACCTCGGCGGCAAGACCTCGGCGCTCAACAGCTACTGACGACGGTCACCGACGCTTCTCCGGGCCGCGCGGCCCGGCTGACATCTTCGACGAAACGAGGGAACCATGTCCGGAGTCCACTACGACGAGCTGGCCGTCACGTACGGCACGATGGACGCGCTCGCGACCGAGCTGGGCGACCAGGCCAAGAAGCTCGAGGAGGACCTCGAGGCGCTGAAGCAGGCCGTCCTCAACGTGTCCCAGGGCTGGGGCGGCGAGGCGTACTCGGCGTTCCAGGGCAAGTCCGCGGAGTGGGACCGGCACGCCCGCGCCATCCACGCGGCGCTGGTCCAGATCTCCCAGAAGGTCCACACGGCCGGCGGTGACTACCGCGGCGGCGACCTGAAGGGCGCCAGCTACTTCCAGTAGAGCCGGTAGGCAAGACCAGCGGAACCAGGGTGGGCACGCACGGGAGGTGCCCACCCTTCGCCGTTCCTGCGACGGTGCGGCCCAGGGCGTTCATCAGCGCGCCAGATCGCACTTCGCCTCGGTGTGCGCGAAGGAAGCGGCGTTCGTCGCCAGCTTGATCAGCTCGGCCCGGTTCGCGGCCGCGCCCGCTCCTCCCGGCTTCTTGAGTTCGACGGAGACGCTGAGGTTGTACTGGCCGCCAGGGATATGACCCGCAGAAGTGCAGGGTACGAACACGGCGGCGAACCTGCCTGAGGCGACGGCCTTCTTCCCGGCGGGGAAGGGCGTGAGCGCCGTGACCGACGCGTCGCTCGCGGCGGTTCCCCGGACCCACTCCGTCCAGCTTCCCTCCTCCTCGTCCGCCATCAAACGTACGTCCGCCACCAGGAGTTGCTCGCCTCCGCCTGAGACGAAGCAGGCGGACTCGTATCCGGTGTCCGTGGCGTCGACGCGGGACGTCACATCGTCGTCGAAGGAGTACGAGGACTCCGCCGGCAGCACCTCGCGCAGAGCCTCGGCGGCACTGGAGGACGTGCCCAGGGACGCGCAGACCTCGGACGCCTCGATCCCGCCCTTCTGCCCGAAGGGCGGCACCCTGAGGAGAAACGCGGCTCCGCCCAGGAGCGCCAGCGCGCCCAGGGCCCCGGAGGCGAGAAGGATCGTACGGTGAGCGATTTTCAACGCTCATTCCTCCGTGTCGAGTTGCCTGGGGACTCCCTCGCCGTCGAGGTAGTCGTGGATCTTCGTGCGGGCACTGTCGAACCCACTCTCCGCCGAACTGCCCACGGAAGCCTCGATGAGCGGATGGCTGCGGCCGGAGTTCCTTCCCGCCTTCTGGGCGGCCGCCTCGACCGCCGCGTAGGTCGAGGACCTGGTGCCTTCGATCTCCTCGCCGTTGCGGTAGACGACGTCATCCGAACTGTCTTTCAGGGAACCCTCGGTGACAGCGCCGATGATCTCGTCCGCCGCCGTGCCCGCCAGCCCGCCGATGACGACACCGCCCGGGCCGGTGAGCGGCGTCGTGGCCATGCCGACGCCGATACCGACGGCCGTTCCGCCCCAGGTGCCCACGCTCTCGATCGTGGCGTTGTAGTCGGCGTCCTTGGCACCGCCCTCGAGTTCGCTCTCGTAGGCGCGACCCGCTCCGATCATGCCCTCGATCTGGCCCGCGGTCCGGGCGATGTCGCCGATGCCCTGCTTGAGGCTCTCTTCCTGCCCGAAGGCGGGGTCGGGCGCGTACAGGCCGGGGTGCTGGAAGTGGTGCTGCATGAGCTGGGTGGTGTAGCTGGTCTGCCCCAGGTTCACGGCCGTGTAGCTCTCCGGGTTGCGGCCGAGGGTGTAGAGGAAGCGCGTGGTGTCCCGTTCGGAGAGGGCCGCTGCCGAGCCCGCGATGGGGAACAGTTCGCTCTCGCCCGTGGTTCCGGGGTGCAGTCCCCGGTGGATGTCCGGCATGTACTCGGCCGCGATCTGGCCCATGCTGTCGGACATGTAACTGTGACCGGTGAGACGCGACGGCTTCTCCGAGATCGACTCGACGAGTCTCTGCGTGAGCCTGGCCTGCTCGGCGTTGTGCGGCGGTGTGTCCGCCGTAGGCAGTTCTCCCGCCGGATGTCCCGTCGTGGCCGCCTCCAGGGCCAGGGCCAGGTTGTTGCGCCCGGCGATGCTGTCCTCGCCCTTGTCGTTGTAGTCCCTGGGCCAGTCGCGTTCTTCGAAGAGATAGTCGAAGTTGCTGAGGGTCCGCTTGCCCTGTTTGCCGTCCCCGTCCGTGTCGTGGGTGAAGCCGTGGTCCTCGTCCTTGGTGACGAAGGTGTCGTTGAAGAAGTCCGTCGCCGCGTCCGGGCTGTTGGAGAGGGCCTTGAGGTAGCCGGTCATGGGGTCCCGGCCCGAGTCACTGCCGGTGCGGTTGAGCTGCGGGTTCGTTCCGGTGCGCTGCCAGGCGCCGAACCTGCCGTTGTCCGTGAGGTTCTTCTCCGTATCGATCAGCTTCCTGCCGTAGCCGACCAGGAAACGGTCGTCGTAGTCGCCCCAGCGCATCAGGTTGGACATGACCTGCCCACCCAGCGGGAAGCGGCCGTGAGGGCCGGTCGGCTGGTCGACCAGGTCGATCATCGTCGACTTCCACCGGGTCATGTCGGCGTTGTCGCTCTGCGACGCCGTGGCCAGGGTGAGGGAGAGGTGTTTCTGGAGGTCGTCGAACTGGTCCAGCCGCTCACGGCCGATCCTCGACGCGTTGTACGGGTCGTTGAGGCCGGTCCAGAAGTCCAGGGTGCCCTGAGGGCCCAGGCGCGTGGCGAAGCGCTCCGCGAAGAGCGGGTCGTCGGAGTACTCCTTCAGGCCCCGGTTGAGCCGGTCGAACTCCGCCACCGACAGATCCTCGGGTTTCTGCCGCGCCAGAGCTGCCAGTTCCTCGGCCTGCTTCAGGGCCTTGGCGGCTTCGTCCCGGTCCGCATAGTCCACATCCGAGAACCCCAGCTTGCTCTGGTTCGCGATCGCTCTGAGGACCGTGTCGGCCGACGAGTCGCTCTCCGTGGCCTGGTCGAGGATCTTCTGCAACTCGTCGCGCAGGGCCGTGATCTCGGCCTGCCTTTCCTGCTCCCGCTCCGCCCGAACCGTGAAGCCGCCCTCGTGGCCGGTCACCGTCAGGTGCTGCTGACGGCCCCGTTCGATGGCATCGCCGAGCTGCCCCTTGTACCTCTTCAGCTCGTCCCTCGTGTCCCTGAGGATCTTGTGGATCGACGCGGCCTGGTTGTGCGCGTCGGTGAACTCCCCGGAGGTCTTGCCGATGAACTCCTTCGAGACGGTGGCGTTGTAGCCCGCCCAGTTGGCCGCGTTGGCCGCGTCGCGCAGCCCCTTCTCGGCGGCGTCCATCAGCGTCTCCAGGTCTCCGACCATGGCCGACCAGTCCTCGACGGCGTCGTCCAGCAGGCTGAAGTCGGCGGTGCGCAGAGCGTCGAGGTCCATCAGCTCCGACCGCCCTTGCTCCCGCCGTACACCGGGTTCGGCCGGCCCGGTTCTCCGACGCGCTCGTCGAAGCCCGCGTCCAGCAGGTCGATGCTGCTCATCTGACGGCGGATGTAGTGGTCGTCACCGGCGTGCAGCTTCTTCGTGACGGTCATGTGGTTCAAGATGTGCGCGCACGCGTCCCGCAGGGAGCCCAACTGCTCGTCCCAGCGCAGCGCCACATGCTGGAGGGCGCCGCCCAGGGCGAAACCGGAGGCGGTGAGTCTGCCGGCGGCGCTCTCGCTTGTCGGTACTGCCCTGCGGCCCTTGTCCCAGAGGTCGTTGTACAGCTCGAACGCGTTCGTGCCGATCCGCGCCAGATCCTGCTGGCCCACCTTCAGCTCGCCGTACCGACCGGGATCCGGCGCGGGCCGTACCGGACCGCTGCCGGGATCCAGTTGGTTCAGCCGTAGATGGGGGCCATCACCGGAGGCGGCTTCCGCCTTCAACCGCTCCCACTCGTCCCACGCCATGCGCCACGAACCCCTTCCCAGGGATTCCGTGACGCCCGCTCCTCGGGCGGGCCGGTCCCTGGGGTACCAACTGGCCAGATCCGTGAGCGCGATTCAAGCGCGTTCACGGATCTCGCCGTATTTCACCCGTTCGCCGGGGTGTGTCTTGACGTGACGGCGAGGACCACCCCACCGGGTGGCGCTCCGACCCTCAGAACGCCCCCTCCGGCGCCCACCCCACCTGCACCAGCGGCTTACCCCGGCGGCGGGAGACGAAGATGCCTCGGCCCGGGGGCATCGGGCGGGGGCGGACGCCGCCGAGGAGGTCGCCCTCGCCGGGGTCGCCGGCCAGGACCACGCCCTGGGCGCCGAGTTCCTTGATGCGCTGCATGAACGCCTCGTAACCAGCCCGCCCCGCACCGGCCGTGGACCGGGCGATGATGAACCGCACGCCCACGTCCCGGGCGAACGGCAGGAGTTCGGTCAGTCCCGCGAGCGGGTTTCCGCTGGACGTGGCCACGAGGTCGTAGTCGTCGATGACGACGAAGACCGTCGGGCCCTGCCACCAACTGCGGTCGCGGAGCTGCTGTGCCGTGACGTCCGCCGTCGGCGTGCGGCGCTGCATCAGGTTGGCCAGCGCCGACATGTGGTGCTCCATGGCGTTGGACATCGGGATGTACTCGGCCAGGTGCGTGGACGGCGTGACGTCCAGCAGGGAGCGCCGGTTGTCGACCACGAACAGCTTGCACTCGTCGCCGGAGTACCGCTCGCCGAGCTGCCTGATCAGCAGGCGCAGCAGGTTCGACTTGCCGGACTCGCTCTCGCCGAACACCAGGAAGAACGGGTCCTGTTCGAAGTCGACGTAGACCGGTTCGAGGTTGTTCTCGTCGAGCGCGAAGGCGACGCCCTGGCGGGGGTGGCGGTTGCCCGCGGGGAGGTCCGTCGCCGGGAACTCCCGGGGAAGCAGCCGGACTTCGGGAGCGGACGCGCCCTGCCAGTGGCGGGCGACCTCGGTGGCCAACGCCTGCGTGGCGTCGGAGAGTTCCGTGTCCGAGGCGAGCCCGTCGATACGCGGGACCGCCGCCATGAAGTGCAGTTTCTGCGGTGCCTGGCCCCGGCCGGGGACGCCCGCGGGGACGTTCGCGGCGACCTTGCGGTCCAGTTCGGAGTCCATCGTGTCGCCGAGCCGCAGCTCCAGCCGGTTCATCAGGTGGTCCTTGAGGGCCGCCCGGACCTCCATCGAGCGGGACGCCGTCAGCACCAGGTGGATGCCGTAGCCGAGACCGCGCGCCGCGATCTCGTGGACGATCGGGTCCAACGTCTCGTAGTCCGCACGGAAGTTGCCCCAGCCGTCGATGACCAGGAAGACATCGCCCCAGGGCTGGTCCGTCACCGAGATCTCACCGCGGGCCCGCTTGGCACGGAAGTCGGCGATGGAGGAGATGCCCGCCGAACGGAAGTACTCCTCACGGCGGGTCATCACGCCGTACACCTCGGCCACCGTGCGCCGCACCCGCTCGGGGTCGAGCCGCGAGGCCACCCCGCCGACGTGCGGGAGCCCGGCCACGGACGCCATCGCGCCACCGCCGAAGTCGAGGCCGTAGAACTGCACTTCGTGCGCGGTGTGGGTGAGTGCGAAGGCACAGATCAGGGAGCGCAGCAGGGTCGACTTGCCGGACTGCGGCCCGCCGAGGATCTGCATATGGCCGGCCGCGCCGGAGAAGTCCACCCACAGCGCGTCGCGGCGCTGCTCGTACGGCTTGTCCACCAGGCCGACCGGCACCACCAGCCGGCCCGCGCCCTCGTACCCGGGCTGGGTGAGGCCGCGGTCCTGCACGGCGGCGAGGCCGGGCAGCAGGGCGTCGAGCGAGGGCGGGCTGTCCAGCGGCGGCAGCCACACCTGGTGCGCCGCCGGGCCCTGCGCCTCCAGCCGGCGCACGATCACGTCGAGCACGGTGTCGGCGAGCGCCTCGTCGACCTCCGGCTCGTCCGCGCCGGACGCGCCGGACCGCGGCTCGGGCAGCGGCACGTACCGCACCGGCACCTCGGCCGCCGTGAACAGCACCGGCCGCCGGTCCACCGGCAGCGGACCGCCGCCCAGGGAGGCGCGCTGGGCGCCCGAACGGTAGACGCCGGAGACGTACGCCGCCTTGAACCGCACCATTTCGTCCGTGCCGAACTTCAGGAAGCCCGAACCCGGCACGTTCGGCAGCTCATAGGCGTCCGGCACACCCAGCGCCGCACGGGACTCCGCCGCCGAGAAGGTCCGCAGACCGATCCGGTACGACAGATAGGTCTCCAGACCGCGCAGCCGGCCCTCCTCCAGTCGCTGTGAGGCCAGCAGCAGATGCACGCCGAGCGAACGGCCGATCCGGCCGATCTGCACGAACATCTCGATGAAGTCCGGCTTGGCGGTGAGGAGTTCGCTGAACTCGTCGATGACCAGGACGAGCGAGGGGATCGGCTGGAGCGGGGCGCCCGCCGCGCGCGCCTTCTCGTAGTCGTGGATGTTGGCGTAGTTGCCCGCGTCCCGCAGCATCTCCTGACGGCGGTTGAGCTCGCCGCGGATGGAGTCGCCCATGCGGTCGACGAGGGTCAGATCGTCCGCCAGGTTGGTGATGACGGCCGCCACGTGGGGCATCTGCGCCATACCGGCGAAGGTGGCGCCGCCCTTGAAGTCGGCGAGGACGAAGTTCAGGGTCTCCGAGGAGTGCGTGACCGCGAGGCCGAGCACCAGCGTGCGCAGCAGCTCCGACTTGCCGGAACCGGTCGCGCCCACGCACAGACCGTGCGGGCCCATGCCCTCCTGCGCCGCCTCCTTGAGGTCCAGCATCACGGGCCGGCCGTCCTCGCCGACACCGATCGGCACCCGCAGCCGCTCCGCCAGCGACCGCGGCCGCCAGGTGCGCCGGGGATCGACGGACGCCGCGTCGCCGAGGCTCAGCAGATCGGTGAACTCCAGGTTGGCCAGCAGCGGTTCGTCGTCGTCACCGCCGGACGCCATGCGCAGCGGCGCCAGTTGGCGTGCGAGCACCTCGGCGGACTCGTACGACAGGACGTCGGGCGTCCCCTCGTACACGACCCCGTGCCCCGACTCCAGGTGCAGCGCGCCCGGTTCGACGACGATGTTCAGGTCGCCGCCGGCCGAGCTCTGCTCGCCGGGGGCGACCTCCAGGAGCGTCACGCCCTGAAGGCCCTCGGGGTTGGCGAGCAGTGAGTCGGCCGCCAGCGACAGGCCGTCGAGGACGACGACGATGTGCGGCTCGTCCGGCAGCGGGGTCGCGTTGGGGTGGAACCGGGGCCGGCCGGTGAGCCGGGACGCGAGCAGGTCCTCCAGCGCGCGGGCGTCGGCGCCGATCAGCCGGCGGCTGCCCGCCCCGTCCACCGCGTCCGACGTCTGCACGTGCGGCAGCCACTTGGCCCACTCCCAGTGCGCCAGCTCCTCCCGGCCCGCCGCGACCACCAGGACCAGGTCCTCGGGGGAGTGCAGCGCGGCCAGCGAACCCGCCATCGCGCGCGCGGAGGACCGAACGGACTGCGGCTCGCCGCTGATCGTCACGTGGTAGAAGGCCCGCAGGGAGACCGCCATCGGCAGGTCCTCCAGGGTGCCGTGGACGGCCAGGAACCGCTGGAGCGCGCCCGCCGTCAGCGGCTCCAACTGCTCGACGGGGCCGGTCTCGGGGGCGACGAGCGGGGTGGCCAGCGCCTGCGCGCCGAGCCCGATCCGGACCTGCGCGAAGTCCTCGTCGCCCGGCCGCCGTTCCCACACCCGGCTGCCCTCGGCGACCAGCGCCCAGAGCTGTTCGGGGGACGGGTGCAGGAAGTACTGGGCGTCGCGCTGCGCCCGCGCGGTGTCCAGCGTGCCGCGGCGGGTCTGCCGCAGATAACTCAGGTAGTCGCGGCGGAGATCCGCCAACTGCCCCTGGGAGCCGCGCCGGAAGCGCACCACCATCGCCACCGACATGGCGATCGTCGAGGCGATCATGATCATGCCCATGATCCTCATGAACGGCTGACCGCTCGTGAAGAAGAAGACCACCGAGCCACCCATGCCGAGCGTCGGCAGGAGTTGCATCAGCACGCTCTCCTGGTGCCCCCGCGGCAGTTCGGGCGGAGGCTGTACGGCGATCTCGCCCGTGGGCACTTCGGACGGCAGCGACCGCGGCGGCCGCTTCACGACGATGTGGCTCACTGCTCACCAATTCCCTCAGCGGCCCCGGGCAGTTCCGGGTAAAACCGTCCGCCACCCCGTGTCAGGCGGACGCAGGCCGCCGCGTGATCCTACTGACTTCTTGTGCGACGAGGGGGCGGTAGGGTGCCGGATGTTCGCGTGAGCACATGCGACGGGGGCCACGAAGGCCCGGACATTCCGCGGGATTCGGGATGGATCGGCGCCCGGCGGACGCCCGACGGCAGGTGCCGTGCCGCCCGGCCGGACCTCTCGGTCCTCCGGGGCGCGAACCGGCGCAGGACTTTCACACCGCCCACGCGGAACCATCACTGAGGGGGAGCAGTCAGGTGAGCATCACGGCGTCCGCGGCAGCCACCGGAGGAGGGCACGGAGCCGGCTCCGCGACCGGCTCCGGGTCGGGAACCGTCTCCGGGACCGGGCTCGGCTTCTGCCGGGTCACCATCGTCGCGCCCGACAGCAGGATCGACGTGGCCCTGCCCGACGACGTCCCCGTCGTCGACATCTACCCCGAGATCCTGCGGCTCTCCCGGCAGAGCCCCGCCGAGGGCGCCCCGGTGGGCTACCACCTGGTCCGCCGCGACGGCCGCGTCCTCGACGGCTCGCGCTCCTTCGCCGCCCAGCACATCCTCGACGGCGAACTCCTCACCCTGCGCCCGTTCTCCGAGTCGCTGCCGCCGGCCGTCTACGACGACGTGTCCGAGGCCGTCGCCTCGGCCGTGACCCGCGAACACACCCTGTGGGGCGGCGACCTCACCCGTGCGGCGGGCCTCGTCGGCGGCGCCGTCCTGCCCGCCCTGCTCGCCTTCGTCGCGTGGACCGGCGACCCCCGCCACGACATGCACTCGCTGCCCGGCGTCCTCGCCGCGGTCGCCGGCGTCCTGCTCGTCACCCTCGCCTGCGTCCGGGCCCGGGTCTACGACGACCGCGCCTCCGCCGTCGCCCTGGGCCTCGGCGCCCTGCCGAACGTCGGCGTCGCGGGCTCCGGACTTCTCCCGCTCGCCGACGGCCAGGGCATCGGCAAGCTCCAGTTCCTGCTGGCCTGCGCGGCCGTCCTGCTCGCCGCGGTGCTGCTCACCCTGTGCTCGCCCGGCGGCGACGGCCCGTTCGTCGCCTTCACGGTCGCCTCCGGGCTGGCGCTCGTCGCCGTGTTCTCCGGGATCCTCGCGCACTGGACGCCGTCCGAGATCGCCGCCCTGTGCGCCCCGGTCGCCATCGGCGCCCTGGCGTTCCTGCCCGGCCTGTCCATGCGCTTCGCCCGGCTCCCGATCGGCTTCGACGCCCCCGACACCACCCCGCGCAGCCGCTACGGCGCCGACCCCGCGCCCCAGGAACCGGTCGACGTCGACCGCATCACCGCCCAGGCGCGCCGCGGCCACGAACTCCTCGTCGGCCTGGTCGGCGGCTGCGCGCTGATCGCCGTCGGCTCCTGCGCGGTCCTCGGCTTCGCCGACGGCCTCTGGGCCCAGCTCCTCGCCCTCGCGGTGGGCGTCGCCCTGCTGATGCGCGCCCAGCTCTTCCGCTACACCGCCCAGGTCGCGCCCGTCCTGGCCGCGGGCCTGGCCTCCCTCGTCCTGCTCGGCCTCGGCCTCGCCCTCAACCCGCCCCTGCCGGCGATCCGCGACGCCCTCACCGGCGACCGCGCCGACCTCGACCTCCGCACCATCTGGCTGACCGCCGCGATCGCGGCCACGTCGGCGATCGTCACCGCGATCGGCCTCATCGCCTCCCGCGGCGGCGTCACCCCGTTCTGGGGCCGCTTCATGGAAATCGCCGAGGGCTTCGTCCTGCTGACCCTGGTCCCCCTGTCCCTGGCGGTCTTCGACGTGTACGCGGCGGCCCGGGCGATGACCAGCTGAGTGCGGGGCACCCTCCCGTCGGCGGGGAGGACTTGTGCGGTGCCCCGGCGTGTGGCCGACGGCGGCGCGTTGGGGTTCGACCGGCGTGAGCCCGGGGCGCCGTGATGCGGGGCGGCGCCCGTGGCTGCGGGGGCGATCTGGGCGGTGGCTGGGGCGTGATCGGCTCGGTGGCCGGCCGCAGCCCGGTGGGGCTCGGGTGCCGGGGGAACTGCGCTGTGGGGCGCGGGGAGGGCCGGTGCAATGGTCGGCGTGTGATCGGGTCTGTGGCCGACGGCGGCCCGTGGGCACGGGTGGCGTGGCCGTCGAGGTGCCGTCGCGGGGGCCGCTTGTGCGGTGATCGGGGTGTGGCCTGGCAGGTGGCGGTCTGGTGGGGTTCAGGTGGTGTGACCTCTGCAAGTGCCCGGGTGCAGTGGTGTGAGGTGCAGTGGCGGGGAGGGCCCGCGCAGTGGCTGGCGTGCGAGGTGCCGTCGCGGTGAGGGCTCGCGGGTGTTGCGGGCCAGGGGGTGCCGCGATCCGAGGCGGCACGCGGGGCTGAGTGGACGGCCTGCGCGGCAACCAGGGTGCGATCCCGTCGGTGGCCGGCCCTTGGCGTGGTAGGTGGCCGACAGCGCCCCGCGCGAGGTGGGCGACCGGCGACCCGACGGGAGCACGGTGGCCGTGGGGAAGGCCTGTGCGGCGGCCGCGTGCGAACCGGTCGGCGGGCGCGCGCAGGGTGCCCGGGCGATTCCCACAGCTTCGGTGTGAAGTCCTCTCCCCAGCCGCGGGGACTCGGCGGCGGGCGCGCGACCGCGGCCTGAGGACTGGCGGAAGCTCGGTGGCGGCCCCATGAGGCTCAGGTTGTGGCCGGGGAGCAGTGGCGCGAGGTGCCCTCACGGCCGCGGGAAGAGCCGTACGGCAACCGGGTGTGATCCGGCGGCGTGGCCTGACAGGCGGCGGCCCCCCCCCCCGCACAGGGGGTGTGGCTTCGCCTTGTGGTCCCTTCCGCAGTCGCGGGGACGGCCTGTGCGGAGACCCGGTACGACCCGCTGGGCGGCCGACGCGCGCCCCGGCGGCCCCACGCGGCGCCAGTGGCTCGGGGCTCCGGTTCTGCTCCAGGACACCCGGGCGTCAACCTCACCCGCCGCACGATCGTGTCACCCGGCCCGGCCCGGCCCGGCCCGGCCCGGCCGGGCCGGGTGACACGGCCGCCGCCGCGGCGGAGGCACCGGCTCCTCGTCATCGGGCTGCGCATCGGGGGCGACGACGTATCGCCCCCCGACACGCAGCCCGGCACCAGCCAAACCGCCCCGGCGACCCTCTACGCCCCCGAAACCCCTCCGTTACGCACCGTAGGCTCCAGATCGAACTCCCCGTCCCGCGCGCCCAGCACAAAGGCCCGCCACTCCGCCTCCGTATAGCGCAGGACCGTGGCCGGGTCGAGGGACGACCGCATCGCCACCGCGCCGCCGGGCAGGTGGGCGATCTCCACGCGCTCCTCGTGCTGCTCCGTACCCGGCGCGCACTCCCAGGTCACGCCGGAGATGTCGAGCGCGTACAGCTCGTCCCGCTCCCGCTCCTTGCGTGCCTTGACGTCCTCGTTCACTTCCTCCGCCATGGCGAAGCGACCCCTTCCCGACGTACGGATGATCCGACCGTTCACCCTAGTGGCAGAGCCCCCGCCGGCCACGGCCTTCGGAAACCCGGGCGAGAGCGGTACCCACCTGCTGGTACCCTGGCTGTCGGCCGTTTGTGTACGCACCCCCGGAGCCCCGAGAGGGAAGCCCTGGAGGCCGCGCCCAGCGGATCCCCGCCTTCCGAGTTGTGGAAGCTCCCCCGAGACAGAGACCGGGGGCACTCGGTGGCCACTCACAGACTACGAGGAGTACGCGTGTCGCTCGACGCCGCTACGAAGAAGCAGATCATCGCCGAGTTCGGCCAGAAGGAGGGCGACACCGGCTCTCCCGAGGTCCAGGTCGCCATGCTCTCGCGTCGGATCTCCGACCTGACCGAGCACCTCAAGACCCACAAGCACGACCACCACTCCCGCCGTGGTCTGCTGATCCTGGTCGGCCAGCGTCGCCGCCTGCTTCAGTACCTGGCCAAGAAGGACATCCAGCGCTTCCGTACGCTGGTCGACCGCCTCGGCATCCGCCGCGGTGCGGCCGGCGCCAAGTAAGACGCCGTACAGGGAGCGGTTCCCGTTCTGGGAGCCGCTCCCTTTGCTGTACGCACCCTGCGTACGTACCGAAACGTGCGGACTGTCACCACCCCTTTGTAGTGTGGTAGCACAACGCAATACGCACGACACAGCGTGATGACACGCACTCGCACCGAGTGCCCCGCCAGCACGCACCCCGCACGACACGCACCACGCGCACCACACGCACACCGAACGAGGAGAAGCGCACCCCACCGCCGCCGGTCCTCGGTAGTGGCCCCCGGGCGAAAGAGCCCCGGGTGCTTCGATCGAAGACCGGCCCGCACGGCACGGAGCGCCTCTCCGCCACCGTCCCCCCGCCACACGGGCGGATCAGGGACGAAGACGAGGAGAAAACGCTAGTGGAGAACGAGACCCACTACGCCGAGGCCGTCATCGACAACGGCGCCTTCGGCACCCGCACCATCCGCTTCGAGACGGGCCGCCTGGCCAAGCAGGCCGCCGGCTCCGCCGTGGCGTACCTGGACGACGACACCATGGTGCTGTCGGCCACCACCGCCTCCAAGAACCCCAAGGACCAGCTCGACTTCTTCCCCCTCACGGTGGACGTCGAGGAGCGGATGTACGCCGCCGGCAAGATCCCCGGCAGCTTCTTCCGCCGTGAGGGCCGTCCCTCCGAGGACGCCATCCTCACCTGCCGCCTGATCGACCGCCCGCTGCGCCCGTCCTTCAAGAAGGGCCTGCGCAACGAGATCCAGGTCGTCGCCACGATCATGGCGCTCAACCCCGACCACCTGTACGACGTCGTGGCGATCAACGCCGCCTCCGCGTCCACGCAGCTCGCCGGTCTGCCCTTCTCCGGCCCGATCGGCGGCGTCCGCGTCGCGCTGATCCGCGGCCAGTGGGTGGCCTTCCCGACGCACACCGAGCTCGAGGACGCCGTCTTCGACATGGTCGTCGCGGGCCGCGTCCTGGAGGACGGCGACGTCGCGATCATGATGGTCGAGGCCGAGGCCACCGAGAAGACCATCCAGCTCGTCAAGGACGGCGCCGAGGCCCCGACCGAAGAGGTCGTCGCCGCCGGTCTGGACGCCGCGAAGCCCTTCATCAAGGTGCTCTGCAAGGCGCAGGCCGACCTCGCCGCCAAGGCCGCCAAGCCGACCGGTGAGTTCCCCGTCTTCCTCGACTACCAGGACGACGTCCTGGAGGCGCTGTCCGCCGCCGTCCGCCCGGAGCTGTCCGCCGCGCTGACCATCGCCGGCAAGCAGGACCGCGAGGCCGAGCTGGACCGCGTCAAGGCGCTCGCCGCCGAGAAGCTCCTGCCGGAGTTCGAGGGCCGCGAGAAGGAGATCTCCGCCGCGTACCGCTCCCTGACCAAGCAGCTCGTCCGCGAGCGCGTGATCAAGGAGAAGAAGCGCATCGACGGCCGCGGTGTCACGGACATCCGTACGCTCGCCGCCGAGGTCGAGGCCATCCCGCGCGTGCACGGCTCGGCGCTGTTCGAGCGTGGCGAGACCCAGATCCTGGGCGTCACCACCCTCAACATGCTCCGCATGGAGCAGCAGCTCGACACCCTCTCCCCGGTGACGCGCAAGCGCTACATGCACAACTACAACTTCCCGCCGTACTCCGTCGGCGAGACCGGCCGCGTGGGCTCCCCCAAGCGCCGCGAGATCGGCCACGGCGCCCTCGCCGAGCGCGCCATCGTGCCGGTCCTGCCGACCCGCGAGGAGTTCCCCTACGCGATCCGCCAGGTGTCCGAGGCCCTCGGCTCCAACGGCTCGACGTCCATGGGCTCGGTCTGCGCCTCCACCATGTCGCTGCTGAACGCCGGTGTGCCGCTCAAGGCCCCCGTCGCCGGTATCGCCATGGGCCTGATCTCCCAGGAGATCAACGGCGAGACGCACTACGTCGCCCTCACCGACATCCTCGGTGCGGAGGACGCCTTCGGCGACATGGACTTCAAGGTCGCCGGCACCAAGGAGTTCGTCACCGCCCTCCAGCTCGACACCAAGCTGGACGGCATCCCCGCCTCCGTCCTGGCCGCCGCCCTCAAGCAGGCCCGTGACGCCCGCCTCCACATCCTCGACGTGATGATGGAAGCGATCGACACGCCGGACGAGATGTCCCCCAACGCCCCGCGGATCATCACCGTCAAGATCCCCGTGGACAAGATCGGCGAGGTCATCGGCCCGAAGGGCAAGATGATCAACCAGATCCAGGAGGACACCGGCGCCGAGATCACGATCGAGGACGACGGCACCATCTACATCGGTGCCGCCGACGGCCCGGCCGCCGAGGCCGCCCGCGCCACGATCAACGGCATCGCCAACCCGACCATGCCGGAGGTCGGCGAGCGCTACCTGGGTACGGTCGTCAAGACCACCACCTTCGGCGCGTTCGTCTCGCTGCTCCCGGGCAAGGACGGTCTGCTGCACATCTCGCAGATCCGCAAGCTCGCCGGCGGCAAGCGCGTGGAGAACGTCGAGGACGTCCTCGGTGTGGGCCAGAAGGTCCAGGTCGAGATCGCCGAGATCGACTCCCGCGGCAAGCTCTCCCTCATCCCCGTGATCGAGGGCGAGGAAGCCGCCTCGGACGAGAAGAAGGACGACGCCGAGCAGTGACGTCCCGTAGCTCCCAGGCGACGGCCCGCACCTCCTCGGAGGCGCGGGCCGTCGCCCGTACCCAAACCCTGATCAAGGGCGAGAACGGCATCGGCACGGTCCGCAAGACCACCCTCCCGGGCGGTCTGCGCATCGTCACCGAGACCCTGCCGTCGGTGCGCTCCGCGACCTTCGGCATCTGGGCCCACGTCGGCTCCCGCGACGAGACGCCCTCGCTGAACGGCGCCACGCACTACCTGGAGCACCTGCTCTTCAAGGGCACCGGCCGCAGGTCCGCGCTGGACATCTCCTCCGCCCTCGACGCGGTCGGCGGCGAGATGAACGCGTTCACCGCCAAGGAGTACACGTGCTACTACGCGCGCGTGCTCGACACCGACCTGCCGCTCGCCATCGACGTCGTCTGCGACATGCTGACCGGCTCCCTGATCCTCGAAGAGGACGTGAACGTCGAACGCGGCGCGATCCTCGAAGAGATCGCCATGACCGAGGACGACCCCGGCGACTGCGTGCACGACCTGTTCGCGCACACCATGTTCGGCGACAACGCCCTCGGCCGCCCGGTCCTCGGCACCGTGGACACCGTCAACGCCCTCACCGCCGACCGGATCCGCCGCTTCTACAAGAAGCACTACGACCCCACCCACCTGGTGGTCGCCGCGGCCGGCAACATCGACCACCACAAGGTCGTACGCCAGGTCCGCGCGGCCTTCGAGAAGGCCGGCGCCCTCAAGAACCCGGACGCCGTCCCGATCGCCCCGCGCGACGGCCGCCGCATTCTGCGCACCGCGGGCCGCGTCGAACTCCTCGGCCGCAAGACCGAACAGGCGCACATCGTCCTCGGCATGCCCGGGATGGCCCGCACCGACGACCGCCGCTGGGCGCTCGGCGTGCTGAACACCGCCCTCGGCGGCGGCATGTCCTCCCGGCTCTTCCAGGAGGTCCGCGAGAAGCGCGGCCTGGCCTACAGCGTGTACTCGTACACCTCCGGCTTCGCCGACTGCGGCCTGTTCGGCGTGTACGCGGGCTGCCGGCCCTCGCAGGTCCACGACGTCCTGAAGATCTGCCGCGACGAACTGGACCAGGTCGCCGAACACGGCCTGTCCGACGACGAGATAGAGCGCGCCATCGGCCAGCTCCGGGGCTCCACGGTCCTCGGCCTGGAGGACACCGGCGCGCTCATGAACCGCATCGGCAAGAGCGAACTGTGCTGGGGCGAGCAGATGTCCGTCGACGACATGCTGGGCCGGATAGCGGCCGTGACCCCCGACGAGGTCCGCGCGGTCGCCCGCGACATCCTGGGACGGCGCCCGTCGCTGTCGGTCATCGGCCCCCTCAAGGACAAGCAGGCCGCCCGGCTGCACGACGCGGTCGCCTGACCCCCGACGTAAGGAAGCACAACAGATGAGCAAGCTGCGTGTGGCGGTCCTCGGCGCCCGGGGCCGGATCGGCTCCGAGGCGGTCCGTGCGGTCGAGGCCGCGGAGGACCTGGAGCTGGTGGCGGCCCTGGGCCGCGGCGACAAACTGGAGACGCTGGCCGAGACCGGCGCCCAGGTCGCCGTCGAACTCACCACGCCGGACTCCGTGATGGAGAACCTCGAGTACTGCGTCGGGCACGGCATCCACGCCGTCGTCGGTACGACGGGCTGGACCGACGAGCGCCTCACCCGGCTCAAGGGCTGGCTGGCCGCCTCCCCGGAGACTGGTGTGCTCATCGCGCCGAACTTCTCCATCGGGGCGGTCCTCACCATGAAGTTCGCCCAGATCGCGGCCCCGTACTTCGAGTCCGTCGAGGTCATCGAGCTGCACCACCCGAACAAGGTGGACGCCCCGTCCGGCACCGCCACCCGCACCGCCCAGCTCATCGCCGAGGCCCGCCGCGCGGCCGGCAGCCCGCCCGCCCCGGACGCCACGGCGACCGCCCTCGACGGCGCGCGCGGCGCCGACGTGGACGGCGTCCCGGTGCACGCGGTCCGCCTGCGGGGCCTGCTGGCCCACCAGGAGGTCCTGCTGGGCGGCGAGGGCGAGACCCTGACCGTCCGCCACGACTCGCTCCACCACAGCAGCTTCATGCCGGGCATCCTGCTCGGCGCCCGACGGGTGGTGACGACTCCGGGCCTCACCTTCGGCCTGGAGCACTTCCTGGACCTGGGCTGAGGATTCCCCATGCGCGCCAAGCTCTCCTACGCCGTCACGGCAGCCGTCCTGGTCTTCTACTTCGTCCTGGTCGGCAGCCGCGGCGTGATGCTCATCGAGTCCGGCACGGTCGTCACCGTCACCTTCGGTGTCGCGGTGCTGATCCTGCCGGTCATCGGCGTCTGGTTCCTGTGGAAGAACACCCAGTTCGTCCGCCGGGCCAACGCGCTCGCCGCCGAACTGGACGCCGAGGGCGGACTGCCGGTCGACGAGCTGAAGCGCACCCCGGCCGGCCGGATCGACCGCGACGCGGCCGACGAGGTCTTCGCCCGCCGCAAGGCCGAGACCGAGGCGGCCCCCGACGACTGGCGCACCTGGTTCCGGCTGGCCGTCGCCTACCACGACGCCCGGGACACCCCGCGCGCCCGCAAGGCGATGCAGCGAGCCATCGGCCTGCACCAGACGTCCCGCTGACGCGAGAAGGGGCCCGGCCCGCACCCACGCGGACCGGGCCCCTTCCTCTCTGCGCTCCAGGGCTCAGCCGGGCCGGTTCTCCGCGGTCCACGCCTCGACGGCGTCCGCCGCCCGGTCGAACGCCTCGGCCCGCCCCACGAAGTCCGCCCCGTGCGTCGTCAGCAGCGTCGCCGGCTCCGCCGCCCGGTCCCGCCGTACGAGGATCAGCGCCTGGCCCTGCACGGTCCGCGGCAGCCCCAGATAGCGCACCGGCTGCTGCACGGTCCGTACGGCCGCGACGCGGTTCCACGACACCGTACGGGTGACGAGGAAGCGCACATGGCGCAGCCCGCGCGCGCTCACCCACACCCCCATCCGCAGCAGCCGCAGCGCCGCGGCGATCACCAGCAGCGACACCCCGAAGATGACCCCGGCCTCGGTCACCGAGCCGGTCAGCGCGATCACGACCGCCGCGAACAGCACGTACGAGGCGAGCAGCAGCGCCAGCGCGGCCGTCGCCACCCGCCAGGGCCCGGGCCGGTAGGGGCGCCGCCAGCGCTCCCGGTCCTCGAAGGGCAACGGGGCGTCGTCGGCGGTCTCGTAGGCGCGGTCGGCCGTCATGAAGGGCAGGGGCACGGCTGGTCCTCACTCGTCCATGCGTGGGCTGTGCCCGGTGAGGCTATCCGCCCGGGTCCCCGCCCACCAGCATCGGGCCCGGGTGGAGCGGGACCGCGTTCGGCGGGCCGTAAAGTGGGCGCCGACCACAGATGTGATGGGAAGGACCTTCCGTGCCCGCCGGCGACCCCAACATTTCCATGCGCAGTGACGTCACCGTTGAGCTGGTCAAATCCAGCGCCTCGGACGCGGACGTCCTGTTTGCCGCCCGTGTCTCCACTCTCGGCGAGCAGTCGCTGGAGGAACTCCAGAAGGACCCCGAGCGCTCCAAGGGCCTCATCAACTACCTGATGCGCGACCGCCACGGCAGCCCCTTCGAGCACAACTCGATGACCTTCTTCATCAGCGCCCCGATCTTCGTCTTCCGCGAGTTCATGCGGCACCGGGTGGGCTGGTCCTACAACGAGGAGTCCGGCCGCTACCGGGAGCTGGAGCCGGTCTTCTACGTCCCGGACGACTCCCGCAAGCTGGTCCAGGAGGGACGCCCCGGAAAGTACGTCTTCGTGGAGGGCACCGAGGACCAGCAGAAGCTGGTGGGCCGGACCATGGAGGAGTCCTACGTCCAGGCGTACGAGGCGTATCAGGAAATGCTTGCCGCGGGCGTCGCCCGTGAGGTCGCGCGGGCGGTGCTTCCGGTCGGGCTGTTCTCCTCGATGTACGCCACCTGCAACGCGCGCTCGCTGATGCACTTCCTCGGGCTGCGCACCCAGCACGAGCTGGCCAAGGTGCCGTCGTTCCCGCAGCGGGAGATCGAGATGGTGGGCGAGAAGATGGAGGCCGAGTGGATGAAGCTCATGCCCCTGACGCACGCCGCCTTCAATGCCAACGGCCGTGTCGCCCCGTAGCGAAGGCTTGTTCTCCCGCCCGGTACACATGTGCGGGTCATCCGAGCGAAGTGTCCGTATTGCGGCATTTAGAGAAGTTCATCTAGCCTGATCAAACGGACCCGGTACTGCTTGAACCCCCGAGCAGGCAGTACCGGGCTCCACATTTGTCCTGACTTTCCGCAACCCCCCGAGGGCAGACCGCGGGGTGAGCAACGAGTAGCGTGTTACCCATGGCTCCGACCTCCACTCCGCAGACCCCCTTCGGGCGGGTCCTCACCGCCATGGTCACGCCCTTCACGGCGGACGGCGCGCTCGACCTCGACGGCGCGCAGCGGCTCGCCACCCATCTGGTGGACGCAGGCAACGACGGCCTGATCATCAACGGCACCACCGGTGAGTCCCCGACCACCAGCGACGCGGAGAAAACGGACCTGGTACGAGCCGTCCTGGAGGCCGTCGGAGACCGGGCCCACATCGTGGCCGGCGTCGGCACCAACGACACCCACCACAGCATCGAGCTGGCCAAGGCCGCCGAGAAGACCGGCGCGCACGGCCTCCTGGTCGTCACCCCGTACTACAACAAGCCCCCGCAGGACGGCCTGTACCGCCACTTCACGGCCGTCGCCGACGCCACCGAACTGCCGGCCATGCTCTACGACATCCCCGGCCGCAGCGGCGTCCCGATCAGCACCGAGACCCTCGTCCGCCTCGCCGAGCACCCGAGGATCGTCGCGAACAAGGACGCCAAGGGCGACCTCGGCCGGGCGAGCTGGGCCATCGCCCGCTCCGGACTCGCCTGGTACTCCGGCGACGACATGCTGAACCTCCCGCTGCTCTCCGTGGGCGCGGTCGGGTTCGTCTCCGTCGTCGGCCACCTCGTCACCCCCGACCTGCGCGCCCTCGTGGACGCGTTCGTCGCCGGGGACGTCCAGAAGGCCACCGAGATCCACCAGAAGCTGCTCCCGGTCTACACGGGTGTCTTCCGCACCCAGGGCGTCATGACCACCAAGGCCGCGCTCGCCCTCCAGGGCCTGCCCGCCGGACCGCTGCGCCTTCCCATGGTCGAGTGCTCGGCCGAAGAGATCGAGCAGCTCAAGATCGATCTTGCCGCGGGCGGGGTACAGCTCTGACAACGGACTTCACAACTGAATAAGCAGGCCACCGGTGCCTGCACCACAACGACAACTGCTTCTGCACGAACGTCACGCGCGCCACGTGCCCACCGGTACGTGGCGCGCGTGTTTGAGGAGAGTCTTTTGAGTCATCCGCATCCCGAACTGGGCCCGCCCCCGCCGCTGCCGAAGGGCGGCCTGCGGGTCACCCCGCTCGGCGGTCTCGGCGAGATCGGCCGCAACATGACGGTCTTCGAGTACGACGGCCGTCTGCTCATCGTCGACTGCGGCGTGCTGTTCCCCGAGGAGGAGCAGCCCGGCATCGACCTGATCCTGCCGGACTTCTCGTCCATCAGGGACCGCCTCGACAAGATCGAGGGCATCGTCCTCACGCACGGCCACGAGGACCACATCGGTGCCGTCCCGTACCTGCTGCGCGAGAAGCCGGACATCCCGCTGATCGGCTCCAAGCTGACCCTCGCCCTCATCGAGGCGAAGCTCCAGGAGCACCGCATCCGCCCGTACACCCTCGAGGTGGTGGAGGGGAACCGCGAGCGCATCGGCCCCTTCGACTGCGAGTTCATCGCGGTCAACCACTCCATCCCGGACGCGCTCGCCGTGGCGATCCGCACCCCCGCCGGCATGGCCGTCCACACCGGCGACTTCAAGATGGACCAGCTCCCGCTGGACGGACGGCTCACCGACCTGCACGCGTTCGCCCGTCTGAGTGAAGAAGGCATCGACCTCCTCCTCTCCGACTCGACCAACGCCGAGGTCCCCGGCTTCGTACCGCCCGAGCGGGACATCTCCAACGTCCTGCGCACGGTCTTCGCCAACGCCCGCAAGCGGATCATCGTGGCCAGCTTCGCCAGCCACGTCCACCGCATCCAGCAGATCCTGGACACCGCGCACGAGTACGGCCGCCGGGTCGCCTTCGTGGGCCGCTCGATGGTCCGCAACATGGGCATCGCACGCGACCTGGGCTATCTGCGGGTCCCGCCGGGCCTGGTCGTGGACGTCAAGACCCTCGACGACCTCCCGGACCACGAGGTGGTCCTGGTCTGCACGGGTTCCCAGGGCGAGCCGATGGCGGCCCTGTCCCGGATGGCCAACCGCGACCACCAGATCCGCATCGTCCCCGGCGACACGGTGATCCTGGCGTCGTCCCTGATCCCGGGCAACGAGAACGCGGTCTACCGCGTGATCAACGGCCTGACCCGCTGGGGCGCGAACGTCGTCCACAAGGGCAACGCCAAGGTCCATGTCTCGGGCCACGCGTCCGCGGGCGAGCTGCTGTACTTCTACAACATCTGCCGCCCGAAGAACCTGATGCCGGTCCACGGCGAATGGCGCCACCTGCGCGCCAACGCCGAGCTGGGCGCCATGACGGGCATCCCGCACGACCACATCGTCATCGCCGAGGACGGCATCGCCGTCGACCTCCTCGAGGGCAACGCCAAGATCTCCGGCAAGGTCCAGGCGGGCTATGTCTACGTCGACGGCCTCTCGGTCGGCGACGTCGGCGAGCCGGCGCTGAAGGACCGGAAGATCCTCGGTGACGAGGGCATCATCTCGGTCTTCGTCGTCGTGGACTCCTCCACCGGCAAGATCACCGGCGGCCCGCACATCCAGGCCCGCGGCTCGGGCATCGACGACTCGGCCTTCGCCGACGTCGTCCCGAGGATCAACGAGGTCCTGGAGCGCTCGGCCCAGGACGGCGTGGTCGAGCCCCACCAACTGCAACAACTCATCCGCCGGACCCTCGGCAAGTGGGTCTCGGACAACTATCGGCGCCGGCCGATGATCCTCCCCGTCGTGGTGGAGGTCTGAGCGACGTACGACCCGGTCGCACCTGGTCGTAGCACGTGAACCCGGAGCGGGGCACCTCGATTTGCATCGGGGCGCCCCGCTCCAGTACGTTTACGGCTCCGCCTGAAGGGAACCCGGGCCGTGCCACGCGCCGGAACGAGTCCCCGAGAGGGGCCGGGAAAACCGACTCAGAACTTCTGATAAAGTCGGGTCCGCCGGAAAGGAAACCGCGAAACAAAAGCGGGAACCTGGAAAGCACCGAGGAAATCGGATCGAGAAAAGGTCTGATAGAGTCGGAGACGCAAGACCGAAGGGAAACTGCCCGGAGGAAAGCCTGAGAGAGTCTCTTAGGTGAGTACAAAGGAAGCGTCCGTTCCTTGAGAACTCAACAGCGTGCCAAAAATCAACGCCAGATATGTTGATACCCCGTCCATGGCAGTGATAGCCGTGGATGAGGTTCCTTTGAAACAAAACACAGCGAGGACGCTGGATGCGAGGGGATCATTCCTCCTCTCGTTCCGCTCTCGTGCGTGTTGTCCCGATCACGGGAAAACATTCACGGAGAGTTTGATCCTGGCTCAGGACGAACGCTGGCGGCGTGCTTAACACATGCAAGTCGAACGATGAAGCCCTTCGGGGTGGATTAGTGGCGAACGGGTGAGTAACACGTGGGCAATCTGCCCTGCACTCTGGGACAAGCCCTGGAAACGGGGTCTAATACCGGATATCACTCTTGCAGGCATCTGTGAGGGTCGAAAGCTCCGGCGGTGCAGGATGAGCCCGCGGCCTATCAGCTTGTTGGTGAGGTAATGGCTCACCAAGGCGACGACGGGTAGCCGGCCTGAGAGGGCGACCGGCCACACTGGGACTGAGACACGGCCCAGACTCCTACGGGAGGCAGCAGTGGGGAATATTGCACAATGGGCGAAAGCCTGATGCAGCGACGCCGCGTGAGGGATGACGGCCTTCGGGTTGTAAACCTCTTTCAGCAGGGAAGAAGCGAAAGTGACGGTACCTGCAGAAGAAGCGCCGGCTAACTACGTGCCAGCAGCCGCGGTAATACGTAGGGCGCAAGCGTTGTCCGGAATTATTGGGCGTAAAGAGCTCGTAGGCGGCTTGTCACGTCGGGTGTGAAAGCCCGGGGCTTAACCCCGGGTCTGCATTCGATACGGGCTAGCTAGAGTGTGGTAGGGGAGATCGGAATTCCTGGTGTAGCGGTGAAATGCGCAGATATCAGGAGGAACACCGGTGGCGAAGGCGGATCTCTGGGCCATTACTGACGCTGAGGAGCGAAAGCGTGGGGAGCGAACAGGATTAGATACCCTGGTAGTCCACGCCGTAAACGGTGGGAACTAGGTGTTGGCGACATTCCACGTCGTCGGTGCCGCAGCTAACGCATTAAGTTCCCCGCCTGGGGAGTACGGCCGCAAGGCTAAAACTCAAAGGAATTGACGGGGGCCCGCACAAGCAGCGGAGCATGTGGCTTAATTCGACGCAACGCGAAGAACCTTACCAAGGCTTGACATACACCGGAAACGGCCAGAGATGGTCGCCCCCTTGTGGTCGGTGTACAGGTGGTGCATGGCTGTCGTCAGCTCGTGTCGTGAGATGTTGGGTTAAGTCCCGCAACGAGCGCAACCCTTGTTCTGTGTTGCCAGCATGTCCTTCGGGATGATGGGGACTCACAGGAGACCGCCGGGGTCAACTCGGAGGAAGGTGGGGACGACGTCAAGTCATCATGCCCCTTATGTCTTGGGCTGCACACGTGCTACAATGGCCGGTACAAAGAGCAGCGATACCGTGAGGTGGAGCGAATCTCAAAAAGCCGGTCTCAGTTCGGATTGGGGTCTGCAACTCGACCCCATGAAGTCGGAGTTGCTAGTAATCGCAGATCAGCATTGCTGCGGTGAATACGTTCCCGGGCCTTGTACACACCGCCCGTCACGTCACGAAAGTCGGTAACACCCGAAGCCGGTGGCCCAACCCCTTGTGGGAGGGAGCTGTCGAAGGTGGGACTGGCGATTGGGACGAAGTCGTAACAAGGTAGCCGTACCGGAAGGTGCGGCTGGATCACCTCCTTTCTAAGGAGCACAGTACCGATTGCAGGCAAATGTTCTGCACGGTCAGCTCATGGGTGGAACGTTGATTATTCGGT
>NZ_KV917383.1 GCF_002019855.1 Streptomyces antibioticus
AGAAGTCATCTCAATTGGCGAGTCGGCGGTAGCAGATGAGGGTGCAGGCGATGCTGGTGAAGGCGAGGAAGTGGTCGGCCTTGCGTTCGTAGCGTCGGTGGAGTCGGCGGCAGCCGGCGAGCCAGGCCATGGTCCGTTCGATGGTCCAGCGGTGGCGGCCTAGTCGCTGCGAGGACTCGATGCCTCTGCGGGCTATGCGGTGCTTGATGCCGCGCTGACGTAACCATTTCCGCAGGTGGGCGTAGTCGTATCCCTTGTCGGCGTGGAGCTTGCCGGGCCTGCGCCGTCGGCGTCCGCGGCGTGAACGGATGGGCGGTATGCCGCGGACGAGGGGCTCGAGGGCCTGACTGTCGTGCAGGTTCGCCCCTGAGATTCCGACGGACAGGGGCAGACCGGTCCGCTCCGTGATCAAGTGGATCTTCGACCCGAACTTGCCCCGGTCCACAGGATTCGGACCTGTCAGGCCCCCTTTTTCAGGGCCCGCATGTTCACCGAGTCGATCGCGCAGCGCGACCAGTCCAGCTCACCACGGGCGCCAAGCTCATCGAGGACCAGGCGGTGGAGCTTGGCCCACACCCGGGCCTTGCTCCACTCGGAGAACCGCCGGTGAGCTGTCGCTCCCGACGGTCCGAACGAGGCCGTGGGCAGCTGCTGCCAGGTACAACCCGAGGTGGCGACAAACACGATCGCAGCCAGCACCTCCCGGTCACCATGCCGACGTCGGCCACCACCCTGAGGCCGAGACGGCGCCTCCGGCACCACCCGCTGGAACAACTCCCACAACTCATCCGGCACCAGCCGCTCAACAATCCCCACCACGACCGACAGCTTACCCAACCGCCCAAATGAGATGACTTCT
>NZ_KV917384.1 GCF_002019855.1 Streptomyces antibioticus
AGACCGTGTCCTACGTGGTGAGGCGTCGTTGACCTCGGTATGGGGCGGGGTACGTGGAGTTGGATTGTTCCGGACGGGCTGTGGGAGATCGCGAAGCCGCTGATCCCTCCGTCGAGGGTGCGGCCGCAGGGCGGCGGTACGCAAGACACGCCTGATGAGACGCTGTTCGCGGCGATCATCTACGTGCTGGTCAGCGGTTGTGCCTGGCGGGCTCTGCCGCCCTGCTTCGGGATATCGAAGTCGACCGCGCACCGCCGGTTCCTGATCTGGTCCAGAGCCGGCGTCTGGGGCCGCCTGCACGAGACCGTCCTGCATCGTCTCGATGACGCCGGCCTCATCGACGTCACCCGTGTCGTCCTCGACACCGCCCATGTCAGGGCTAAAAAGGGGGCGAACACACAGGTCCGAGCCCCGTGGACCGAGGCAAGCCGGGTTCCAAGATGCACATCCTGTCGGATGCGAACGGACTGCCCTTGGTCGTCGGCGTCTCGGCCGCCAACACCCACGACAGCCAGGGACTGAAGCCCATGGTGCTGGGTCACCAAACGAGACACGACCCCCATCGCGGCCGGTACTTCAAACCCCAGCGCCTGCACGCGGACAAAGCCTACGACCGCCCGGACCTGCGTAAATGGTTACGCGGCAAGCGCATCGGAGTCCGGATCGCCCGCAAAGGCATCGAGTCAAGCGAACGGTTGGGGCGTCGCAGGTGGGTGATCGAGCGGACGATGTCGTGGATGTCTGGCTACCGCAGACTCAGCCCCCGCTATGAGCGCAATCCCCGTAACTACCTGGCCTTTCTCGGACTCGCCGCCGCCCTCTGCTGCTACAAGCGCCTCGTCCGCCTCACCACGTAGGACACGGTCTTAGTCTGCCGTGGCCGGACCAGCCTGGATACGGCCTTGTCAACCACCTTGGCCCCATCATGAGCGCGCGATTCACCGCGATCCGACCATCCGGTGAGGACCTGTCCGGTTGAACTGGTGACCACTCCGCGTCCAGCCCGTTGATATGGGCATGGGGCGGGGTGATCTGATGGATGTCGAGTGGGAACAGATGCGGCCGTTGCTGCCGGTCAGCAACAGGCATTGTGGCCGGTGACGGGATCACCGGCAGATGATCGACGGGATTCCGCACCGGGTGCGGACCGGCGGGCAGCTTGCGTGACCTACCTGAACGGTTCGGACCGTGGAAGACCGTCTATGAACGGCACCAGCTGTAGTCGGCCGACGGAACGTGCGAGCACTCACCACAGGAACTCGGTTTCGGCTCGGGCATGACCTGCCGACATCGCCTGGCCGAGTGAACTGCGGCCGGCGTCCGGCCCGGCTGCACGCAACGACGGCACTCAATTCATCCCGCTCCTGGAGGCGGTTCCGCCGGTCCGCGGCAAGCAAGGCAGACCTCGACGCCGCCCGGACGCAGTGCCCGCCGACCGCAGCTACGACCACGACAAGCACCGCCGCCTCGCCTGAGACCTGGGCGTCAAGCCGGTCGTCGCCCGACGCGGCACCGAGCACGGCTCCGGGCTCGGGACCGAACGCTGGGTGGTGGAGCGAGCCTTTGCCCACCGGCACTGGTTCCGCCGCCTGCGGATCCGCTGGGAGGTCCACGACGACATCCACGACGCCTCCTCATCCTGGCCCGCGCACTCATCTGCCGGCGCCGGTTATCAACGGCTCAGCGTCGCCACTCGTAGGCGCCGGGGGAGGTTTCCACAACCTCCTGGGGCCAAGCGGCACGAACACGATGCAGCCGTTCACGGTGCTCATCGGCCCATCCGTCGGCCAGGCGCACCGGGACACGGACGGATGTACGCGATGCGGCCATGTCCTCCACCACGAACACTGCAACCCCGTCCTGACCGGACCACTCGAACCGGATCTCGGGGTTGCGCCCGTCATCCATCCAGACAGCATCCCGCCCGGCCGCAAGCTCTCCCAGGACCTGTGACCAACTGTCCAAGTCCTCCGGAGCCAGACACACATCCAGACGCCCTCGGGCGAACCCGCTCATGACGACGATCTCCGCATCAAGATAGTCGTGCAAGGTCAACACCCCAGGCATCGTCCGGCCCAGAACACGAACCACAAGACTGCTCTCCCCGTCGGCCAGACGTATGAGATCCACAGTGCCGCCCTCGGCCACGCCCGCTCCCCACTCTCACAACGACTCTCGTCATCATGCACGTGCATCAGCACTCGACCGTACGGGGGCATTGCATCAGGACTTATTAGCGCTTGATTTGGCTGCTTAACAGCCGCGGAGGTGCCGTTGGTTGCGGTACTCGAAAGCACCGTGGCAGCCACCTGCCACTCTCTTGACAGAGCTCGGTGTGCGGGTGATCTCGCGGACTACGCAGAGGCAGCTGGGCGAGAGGGTCGCCGTCAGCGAAAGCCAGTTACCGCCGTCCACGGAGACGGCATATCAGGTTCCGTCGGCAGCGACGGCAACATACGGGTAGCCGGCCTGGATGTGCCGCGTGCGACCTGATCTTCAGATTCCATGAAGTCCATTGGAATGAAGGAGCGGACGGTGGTGCCGCAGTAGATCGTCGCCCCGGTGCCGCTGCAGCTGTGCACGATAACCCGTTCCTTGCCGAACGGCGGGGTTTGCTGGGCCCGTCTGCGCACCTCAGACTCGACCTAGGGCCGGCTGGGCTGGTCGGCGTGACGCCGGTCGTAGTCGTGACTGATGTACTGCTTCAGAGGGAAGTACTCCAGGTCCTCGGTGCCAGGGGCCCATCAGGCCCGGGTGGGGTCACAACGGCGGAAGAACGCGAAGGCGTCCAGAAGCGTGTCCATCACCAGATGACCGGCGGCGAGCCCGCACTCCTGCTGACGCTGCTGGTCAACCACGGCCAGGAGGTCCTCTACATCCCCGGCCGACTGGTGAACCGGGCATCCGACAGCCACCGACGCCCGCGACGCCTACGTCATCGCCGCCCAGGCCAGAATGCGCAGCAACCTGCGGCCCATCCGCCCCGGCGACCAAGCCGTCGTCGAGCTCAACCTGCTGACCGGACGCCGGGCCGACCTGGTCGAAGACCGCATCCGCGTGGCCGACCGCCTGCGCAGCACCCTGCTGAAGATGTTCCCCGACCTGGAACGGAGTCTGGCCGTCACCGACACCGGGCCTCTCAGGCTGCTGACGGGCTACCAGACCCCGTCCGCGATCCGCCGGGTCGGCATAACACGGCTGACGAAGTGGCTGACCAACCGCAAGGTCCGCAACGCCCGAGCCCTTGCCGAAGCGGCCGTCGACGCGGCCGAGCGGCAGCACACCGCGATCCCCGGGGAGAAGACCATCGCGAAGCTGGTCCACACCCGGGCCGAGGAAGTCATGGCCCTCAACGAGCAGACCTCCGAGGTGGACAATCTCATCGAGGGCCGGTTTCACGAGCTCGAGCTCGCCAAGATCGTCCTGAGCGTCCCGGGCATCGGCACCGCGCTCGGTCCCGAGTTCCTGGCCGCTGTCGGCGGCGGCCTGGACGGGTTCGACTCCCCGTACGGGCTGCCGGCCTTCGACGGCATCGCCGCCCCGCGACTCGGGCAAGGTCGGCGGCAGCCCCCACCGGCCGTTCACCTATCACCGCAGACTCCAGCGGGTCTTCTACACCTCCGCACTGGTCAGCGTCCGCTACGACCCGAACCCGCGGAAGTTCTACGACCGCAAACGCACCGAAGGCAAGAAGCACGTCCAGGCCGTGCTCGCGCTCGCCCTCCGACGCGTGAACGTCGTCCGGGCCTTGATCCGTGACCGAACAGTGCCACGAGGTCCCACCTCCGGTCACCGAGACTGCCTAAGTGCTGGGCACGCACCATCGCAATCGGCCCGTTTCCCGCGCGGCTATCCTCCATGGGATGCCACTTCGCCAGTACGCCTACTTTGCACTGTTTAGCCGGCATACCTCGGCAGACGACATGACCTCCCATCTGGGCATCACCCCTGACGAGGTGACTGTTCGCGGCAGCCGGTTCACCGAGCTGGCGGTGGTTCCGGTCGACCACTCGTGGATGGCTGTCTGCCGGGAGCCGGGGCTGCGCGTCGACGAGCAGATCACCTGCATTCTCGACAGACTTCAGCCCCACACAGCCCCCATCTGCGACCTCACCAGACATCTGGCCCGCACCGGCGGCGGAGCAGTGCTTCAAGTCGTGCGCTACTTCAACGACACCGACCAAGCCCAGCCAGGCGCAGCGCACGCCCTCAACCCCTTCGGCTGGCACCTGGACCGCCAGGTCCTGGACTTCCTCAGCGCCACCGGAGCCGAGCTCGACATCGACGAGTACGACATGGCCGCAGCCGAGGACACCACGTGAGTACATGACCCCGTACACCCCTCGCACATGCCTCGCACTCCGACGGCTCGACAACAGCATGAGGAAGCGGGTTACCAGCCCTGGTCGTCGAAGTAGTAGCGGACAGTCAGGCGTCAGGGTCGCCTTGGGGGTGCGTGAACCGCACGGGCTTGCCCAGGGACCGGGCGTAGGCGATTTCGGCCCGGGTGCTGTCTCCGATGCAGTCGCCGACGACGAGCACCTCGTCAGCCCCCGCCGACACGCGAAGGTGGAGGGCTGCCGCGCAGCGGTCGTCTCCGGCCGCGGACCTCGTCTCACGTGCGGAGAGCATTCCAGGTGGTACCGACTACGGCGGTTGGTGTGGCGGGCCCGTTTTGGTGGAGTCTGGTCAGGGGCACGTCGCGGTGTCGTTCCTGCACCACCTTCAGCACGCCCTCGGACTGCCTCATCCGCAGACCCATCAACGTCTCCACCCGCCACGAACCAGCCCTCAACACTGCCACATGTACGCTGCTGTGATGGCAGACGGACTGTACCCACGGCTGGCGGATGCGTTTCCGGCACTTGCTGCCGAGATCGCTGAACTGCTGCGTGCCGAGGATGAACCGCTGGCCGAGGTGGTCGCCGACCTGCCTTACCACGGGCCGTGCACCTGTACCGCAACGTGCATCAACCTCCTGACTGCGCCGCCCGGTTCGTCGGGTTCCTCGATGATCCAACTCGAACGCGAGGGCATGGACATCATCTGGCTGAGCCTGGATCCCTCCCAGACCACCATCACCGACATTGAAGTTCTGGACGGACGCGACCTCGGCCCGAACGCCCAGAGATCTGGTTGACCACGTCACTTCCGCTGTCCGCAAGACTCCAAGCGGCCCGGAGCTGATCACATGATGGCCTCAAACGCCGGCTCAAGCGTGATCGCGCGTACGGGGATTCCCGGGACGCGAACGGCCCTTCTGATCCTGTGCTCCGACCAGAAAAACACATGACCAGCACGAAGGCCGCAGGGAAACAAACCTGTTGCAACATGACTTCCGCGACGACGTCCCCGACTGCCTGACCGGCGCGTGGGAACACGCTGTTCGAGCTGACCGACGCGTTGCTGTGCGCGGACGGCCCGCTGACCACGCCGGTGGACCCGACGCTGACGGCCGAACACCGGCGCGGTCATGGCGCCATAACGACGCGTTGAACAGTGCAAACGCAGACGTGCCGCACGTGCGACAGGTACTGGCGAGCGCGTGGGCCGAGGAAGTGACCGACATGAGGTGATGGCAGCACGACGACCGCGACATCCCGATCGTCATCGACGCCGACGCCCCGCAGATGGCCCGTCCGCTGGAAAGACCGACCTGGGCGGTCCAGGATCCCGGATCCCTGGGCGGATCCCCACTCACGTCGACCCGTACGTCGTGGACGTCGCGTGCGAGTCCCACCGCCATGGTCGCCGCGGCAGCCCGCGCGCCTCGGCCTGGTCGGCGTTCACCACAACATCGGCGAGACGCCCGCAGAACATCCCACCGTCCGGAGTCAGAACACTGAGGCGCCAACCGTCCGGCGTCACGAGCACAACGACGGCTCTTCGGCACACCGAAGAGCCGTCGTCTTTTCCTCTCCCACTCTCGCTTCGCCACCAGGCCCACTTTGCTGCCCTGGCCAGTGGCGAGGACCCGCGCGACGTTGTGACGGGTGGCCAGCCGCCGGATCTTCGCACCCGGTGGCCCGCCCGGACCGTGGCTTCTTTCCACACGCCGCCACGCGTGCGGACCGTTTCCATGCCGCCGTACCTCCTCGCGGACGCCCGGACACGCCGCACGAGTGGCCGGCCGGCAGGCTGGCTTTGTTCGCGTTCAGCAGCAGCGTTTGTCCACCTGGTTGGGAGGCAGTGGGCGATCGGAGCGCGCGTGATTGTTCACGGGAAATGAAGTCTGGGATGTCGTGGACGGAAGCGTCGGCAAGCGTGACTGAGGCGTATGGCGACGGGCGGTCGGCGTACGAGTTCGACCGCAGAGCGAAGCCCTCGTAGGAACTTGTGCGGGTCGCTCGGATAGGTGCCGAAAGCCCGTGTGCTGACCTGCACTGTCAGGATGGTGTGCTGGTTCGATTCAGGGGCGGGGGGGAAACAACGTGAGCGACGTGGGTGGACTGCCCGACTGGCTGGAGGCGTGGTTCGCGGAGCGGGAGAACGAGTGCAGGGCTCGCGGTGTTGACGCGGTGCTGTGGATTCGTCCTGCTGGCGGACCCCCTGACAGGCCGGGGCGTAAGGCGACTCCCGACGCCAAGGTGGACCTGGAGGTCGGGAGCCGGTGGGGCAACATTGGCGTGTTCGGCGAGTCGGGGGGCAGTTTGACGGGGGTCGACTTCGTAACTGAGGTCGCGTGGCAGGCATATCTTCACCCGCAGTCCCCAGAAGATCTCGACGCTGTCGTCGACCAGGCTCTGGCCTGGGCTGAAGCAACGGCGGAAATGCCCAGCTGGGCGAGCTGAGCCCCGAGCCCCTGTGGTGGGATGGCGGTGCGATTCCGCAGCCGTCGACTTGGGGAGATCACCGTGGCATGTGAGTACTCAACGCTGGCGCATGCCTTGACTGAGGCTCTGGTCGATATGACGTGGTTCATCGACGGCGCGGACGACGATCAAATGGATCTCGATGACGCGGTGAAGGCTCTGGAGGGTGTGGCTGCGGTGCTGAAGCACTTGACGAGTGATCAACGGCGTGACCTGCTCGATGTGCTTGGAGAGATGGCTGAGGCAGAGGCCGAGCCCGCGCGGCGGGAGTTTCTTGAAGCCTTCCCGCAGGACTTCGGACTGATCGATGAGTCGTGACGTCCGACCGTCGGCCCCGCCGCCATCTTCGACTAGGTCGACCACACGAGGGATGCCAAGAACCAATACCTCTACTTCGACTACGACGAACTCGGCCGCAAGACCGGTCTGTGGCAACCAGCCGCACCGACGCCAACCAGCTCTCCGCCTGGACCTGCAACGGCCTGCTGAAGGGCTATGTCGACGAGTCCACGTCACGGTTGCCGTTCACCGGGCCTATCCCGTCGACCGGTCCTCGATCAGGGCACGCACGTGGTCAAGCACCTCCCGCAACTCTCGCTCGTCCTCCGGGCCTACGTCCTCTGGTGAATTCCACGGGGAGGTGCGCAGATCGTGATGGCGTTCGAGCTCATCTGTAAGGTCGCGCACGGTCTCATACAGCTCACCGCGGCCCGATGTGGCCTCCTCGACATAAACCAGAATCCGCGCGGCGAGATCTTCCAGATTGATCCTACCGTTGTCGTATGCAGCCACAGCGGCAGCAGCCCGACTCTTCCAGGAAAACACCGAATTCATTAAACTGTCCAAACACAGATCCGCCCGGGAGCCCGTATCGAGTACGACCTCCCGGGCGGTCGATTCATTTTCGCCAACTACCGCTTATTGGGCAGTCCGTTGATGGTACCACCGTTGACAAATCGCTGATGGCTGATTACGAGGCGATTGCCACGTTCCTCAATAATCCACTCGAAGCGTCCGGACTTCCCGTTCATTCCACCAGGTACCTGAACAATCACAAAGGGTCGTTTGTCTCCACCTACCTGCTCAAAGACCTTGCCCTTGCTTGCCACATCGTCGATGGCGAAGTCGGCGGCTCGGTGGGCGGCATCGGTCTTCTTTCCCGACCCCCACCGGGGTAGATCCCTAAGCATGTCCGCAGCCTCTTCAGGCGTGGTAGGGCCACCGGCGACGGCACTCTTCTTCGGTTCCGACTTACCGGCATCAGGCTTCGGTACGTCCTTCTTCGCAGCCTTCTTGAAAAGGTTCTTCAAGAAGTGTCGGGCGAGACCTGCGATGTTGAACATGGACGCCGCGTCGGTGAAGTCCTTGCCGGCGTCGTAGTTCTTGGTGTTCTCATCGACGCCATGCTTCTCGGTGAACCGCTTGTAGTCGTCGTTGACCCCGCAGTTGGAGTTGCCGCCCCAGCACCAGGGCTCGGTGGCGTACTCGACAGCGTCGAGGCCCTGGGTGATCGCGTCGCCGATGCCGCCCAGGATGTCCTTGACGCTGCCCTGCTCGCGCGCGTCCTCCGGCTCCTCACTGTCGCAGATACCGTAGTTTCGCTTGATCAGAGGGCAGGAGCCGCCGCTGCTGCTGGAAGCGTAGTTGGCACTGCCCATGGCGGACATGCCCCCGGAGTTCGCCGACTGGCTCGCTCGCCACCGGATGTAGTTGAACACAGCAACGACTGCCCGGATGACGGCGCGGATCAGCGCGATGAGCGCGCCGAAGAACTTGCCGTCGGGGTCGGCGAAGGTGACCGGATTGTTGTTGCTGTAGGCATAGCCGTTGATCTGCTGCGCGTCGCCGAAGTCGGCGACAGGGTCGACGCTGACGAAACGCCCGGTGGTCGGGTCGTAGTCACGGGCGCCGAGGTGGACAAGACCGGTCGGATCCTTGGTGCCCCCGACGAAGTGCTTGTCACCGATCCAGGCCGCGGCCGCCTGCCCCCGGTCCTCGCCGAAGGGTGTCATGTGCCGCCTGGTGACCGCTTGCGTGGCCGCGTCGACCTGCACACTCGCGGTGCCGTTGTGGTCGCTCGCGATCCAGGTCAGTCCGCCCGGTGTGCGCACCGCGACGGTCTGACCGCCGTGGACGTAGTAGCGGGTGGCCTCCACCTTGCCGCTCGCCTTGTCCAGCCTCAGCTCGGTCTCACCGAGGTAGAGGGTGGTTCCGGTCTTGTCGCGCCGGATGAGCCGGCTGCCGTCAGCGTCGTCGAGGAACTCGGTGACCGTTCCGTCGGCTTCGGTGACCTTCTGCAGGGTGTTCTCGGTGTTCCAGTCGAGGTCCTGCGTCCGGCCGCTGACGGTCCGGGTGTCGGTGTTGCCGGAGAGGTCATAGGTGTAGTCGGTGGCGGCGGTGACGACGCCGTCCTTCTTGGTCTCCGTGGAGGCGAGAGCGTGCGGACGGGTCTGACCGGCCGTCTTGTAGAGGTACGAGGAGGTGGTCCCGGCCAGATGGTCTGTGGCCGTCTCGCGGTTGCCGGCGCTGTCGTAGGTGAACGACTGCCAGTACGGCGCCGCGCCACCAACGGTGTCCTTGGCCGGTGCTGCGGCGCAGTCGCCGGTCGCGGTCCACGCGGACTTCAGCCTGCGGTGACCGTCGTAGGTGAAGCACTGCCGATCGGCCGGGCTGGTCGCCTTCTCCTGGATCTCGACCGGGTTGCCGGCGAGGTCGTAGCGGTAGGCAACGTCGGAGTCCGTGCCGGAGTGGGTCTCGGAGACGACGCTCTGCCGGGCGAGCCGCTTGGTGCCGCTCTCGTAACTGCGATTGATCTCGAGCCAGTTTGCTGCGGAGGAAACGCCCAGGGTGGTACGGATCTGCTCACCGGCAGGGAGGTAGTCCGTGTTCTGAACGATGCCTGTCAGGCCCTTGAGGGTGTCCGGCATCCCCTGCTCGGTGTAGCCGTAGTCCAGGACCTCCTGCTCCAGCCCTCCCATCGCGGGGACCGTCCGCTTCTTGAGACTGCCGTCAGTGTTGTAGGCGTTGGCGATCGACCACACACCGGAAGCGCCGGCCAGCCCGCCCTCGCTCTTGCTGATCGTGTACTGCTCGTTCAGAACACGGTAGAGCTGGTCGTACTTGGCGTTGGTCTTCGCGTACACGTCTCCGGCCTTGCCGCCGACGTACCGGATGGCGGAGGTCAGCCGGCCCTTGGCAACCGTGTCATAGGTCCAGCGGGCCAGATACCTGGCGTCGTCGGGGGTGGGCTTGCCGTCGACGACGGGCACCCTGCCGTCCAGTCGGCCGGTGGGGCGGCCGAGCGCGTCGTAGGTGTAGCCGAGGACTTTGCCACGGGCGTCGGTCGTCGCCACGAGCCGGTCGAGGTCGTCGAACTCGTACGAGGACGCACCGGCGTCGGGGTCTGTGGTGCTGTCCTTACGCCCCAGGAAGTCGTAGCCGAACGCCCATCGGTTGCCGTTGTCGTCCTTGACCTCGGTGAGCCGGTCGGCGTGGTCGTAGTTGTAGGTGAGGCGGGTGAACTTCGTGCTCACCGCGTTGCCGTCGTACTCCAGCTTCTCGATCGTGCGGCCGCGGGCGTCCACCTTCTCGCGGACGGCGGGGGCGCCGGCGGGCGGTTCGACGAGGGTGGTGTCACCGCTGTAGGAGTGTTTGGTGCGGGAGAACTCCTTGCCGTTGGTGAGGATCTTCTCGATCGTGGTCCGGCCCGCGCCGTCGTAGACGGTCTCGGTGCCGGCGGGCGCCGCAGTGAGCAGGGTGGCCAGCTCACCGGTGGCGGGCTTGGTGTCGGTGTAGTCGGCCGCCGACTCCACGGCCAGGCCGCGGGTGTCGTACTTGGTCTCGGTGATGATCCGGCCGGGACCGCTCGCGGCCGGCGTCTGGGTCTGACGCGAACGCAGCAGTGCGTCGAAGATCTCGTACGTGGTGCGGTAGGTCGTGCCGTCGTTGTTCAGAGCCTTGCTCGCCACCCATGACGCGGCCGAGTTCTGCACCTTGTACTCGTAGCGGTAGTTCGGGGCCTGGTCAGCCGACCGGTCGCGGTTGGCCAGCCACACGGCGGACAACTGACCGAGGCTGTCGTAGGCGAGCTCAGTGCGGTTGCCGTTGGGGTCGGTGGTGGCAGTGCGGACGCCCCAGTCGGGGGCGAACTCGGTGGTGGTGGTGTGGTCGAGGGCGTTGCGTTCCACCGTCTTCGTCAGCGGGCCGCCCGCCGCTGGGGTGTAGTCGGTGTGGCCGGTGCGGGTGCCCTTGGCGTCCCAGGTGTCGGTGGGACGGCCGAGGGTGTCGAACTTGGCGGTGGCGAGGGTCTGCAATCGGGCTGCGGTGCCGCTGTATCCGGTGACCCGTTCGACCTTGGTTGCTTCGCCCTTGGTGGGGGCCTTGCCCCAGGTCTGGCCGTCGTAGGAGGTACGTACGTCAGAGACCACGTCGGTGGTCTTGGGGTCGCCGGTGCGCTCGGGGGTCTGTTCACAGCCGGTGGAGACCTTCTCCACCCGCTGGGGAAGGTTCAGGATCCACGCCGTGGTGTTGACGGCGTACTCGGTGACGGTGCAGTCCTTGTCACCGGCTGCGTCCGTCTCCTCCGTCAGCGCCAGACCGCTTTTCGGGTCGTACGTCGTCGACTTCGTCGCGATCAGCTCACGGCCGCCGGTCAGCGCCGTGCGGGTCGTCGAGGCTCCGGTGCGGACCATGTACGCGTTGACCGTGCCGTAGGAGTGCTTGGCCGTGGCCGTGGTAAGGGACCAGGGGGTCTCCACGGTCGCGGTCACCTCGGGGCCGTCCACGCCGTCGTAGGTGATCTGTTCGCGTAGCTGGCCCGCGAACTGCTCGGAGTCGGTCTTCGTCACGTTGTTGGAGTCGGTGACCGTTTCCTTGCGGACGGTGCCGTCGGACTGCTTGTCGCCGTCCATACCCCGGTAGTAGAGGGCCGTCGTCTTCGATCGGGTGCTCGCGGCCTCACCGGTGGTCGTGGTGACCTTCTGGTAGCCGCGCCAGATGCTCCAGGTGCGGTACTTGGCCGGGGTGATGGGCGACTCGTCGTCATACGCCCACGCGCCGCCGCCGGAATAGGTGTAGTCGGTCTGCTTCAGCGGGGCGCCGCCCGTCGGGTCGGACTCGGTCACCTGAGTGACGACATACTTGTGGAACCAGTCGGTGCGCGGCTTCGGATGGGTGCCCGGCGTCGGATTGGACGGCGGAATCCACTTCACCGGGTAGCAGCGGCGAGTATTGGCGTCGAGCTTGGTCGGGACGTCCGCGTCGGCGACGCAGTCCTCCTTGGAGTAGTTCACCGTCAGCTTGGAACCGGTCTCCGAAGTGACCGTGCGCACCCGCCACTTGATGAACGGGGCCACGTCGTCGCCCGTCTTGTCGACCCTGTTGTGGAGCTGAACGCCGCTGAACGTGATCGGGGGAAGTGAGGTGTCGGTGCCCGACTTTCCGGTCCTCTGGATGGACTTGAGCCACAGCCCGGCGTCGGAGCCGTCGCCCGGGTCGGGGAAGATCTGCTCCAGGTGCCATGCGTTGACGGCGCGGAAGTCGCTTTCGGTGGTGCCGGAGCCGTCGTACACCTGGGTGGTGACGTCGGTGAGGCGCTTGCGGGTGAAGAAGGCTGGGCTGGGCTGGTCGGTGCAGGGCTTGTCGGCCGCGCAGATCAGATCGAACGGGACGTCGGGCCAGGAATTGCGGTTGGCCGAGGTCAGTGAGCCGCACGTCTGGCTGCCCGAGACCGGCAGGCACCGTTCGGCGACAGTGAACTTCACCCGTGTGGACGCCGGCTGGGAGAAGACCGTGTCGCTGCGCTGGCCGTAGTCGATGCGCTTGAGCCAGCCGCCGCGTGTGTAGGCGGTGCCGTTGCCGGTGGTGCCGTTCTTGGCGTAGTGATTCGTTTCCTTGTCGTACCAGTACGTCATCACGTTGCCGTGCGGGTCGACGACGTAGTCAAGGTTCCATCGCCAAGCCTGCGTCTTGGCGCGGCCGGCGAAGGATTCGCCGGAGGAGTAGCCGGGCTCCTTGTCGTCGTCGCCGAACACCGGGACGGTCCACACGGAGTTCGTCTCGTCCTTGCCCGAGCTCCAGCCGGGCAGACGGTTCTTGCCGAACACGTACTGGGTGCCGTCGATGCCGGTGACGGTCCAGAACTCGCCCTTGTCGTCCTTGTCGCCGTCGTCGCCGTTGGTGGCGCCGGTCCCTCGCACGACCCGTTCGCCGTCGTCGCTCTTGGGCCGCCATGTGCCGTCGGCGCCCTTCACCAGGGGTGTGGACTTGCCGTTGAGGACGAGGGACGCGTTGTCCTCCTTCCAGCACAAGTCGTACTTCTTGTCCTGGCCGTCGTCCGAGCAACCGGCGTACGCCCGCTCGATGTACGACGCGGGCATATCGAAGCCCTCGCCGATCCAAGACGACTGCGCGCCGGAGGACGAGGTGCGGCCGTCCACGCTCTGCGCGGAGTAGTTGATCGCCAGGTTCGGGACGGGCCCCGCCGGGGCCGGCGGGGTCTGCAGGGGGTAGTTCCACGTGAAGTCGCCGTTGGAGCCACCTGCCGCCCATGTGGAGGACGCGGCCAGCGAAGTGGCCTCGTAGCTCCCCTGGTCGGAGGAGGCGGCCGCGGACAGGGCGAGGACCATGGCCCGCTTCGCCCTGGGCGTGGCGACCTGCGCGGACACTGTCTCTGTCTCAGCATCGTTCTCGGACGCCACCGGCGTCGTCGTACGGCAGCGGGCCTGCTCCGGCGCGGTCAGGGCGCACTCCGGAAGCCGTACCAGGCGCAGACGTGAGGACCAGTTTCCGCTGTAGGCGTCGGCGAAGGAGCTGTAGTCGATGGTGGTGGCCTGCGCGCCGCTCTGCGGGGAGGTGATGCTGAAGACCAGGCCGTCGATGCCGAGCCGGTCGGTGGCCTTGCGGTCGAGGACGCGGACCTTCGGGGCGGCGGCCGGAGCGGCCGCCCGTATGCCCTTGGCTGCGCGGGGCTGCACCCGCACCGCTGACGCATCGGGCCACACCACCTTCGCACGCGCCTTGGTCAGCGTACTGCGGGTGGCGGCCACCGTCGGGTCGTTCACCTTGGTGGACTTCGCGCGAAGGACCTCTGCCCTGCCGTAGGCCGCCTTCTGCAGGGCGCTGTGGTCGCGGCTCTGGTCGGCGTGTGCCGGTGCGACGCTCAGCAGACCGGCGACGACCGCCGTGGAAACGGGCAGGACGACGGCGGCCAATCGGCGGCGGGTCGCTCTGCGCCAGGCCCAGTTTCTGGGCAGCAGTGAGCTGTTCCTGGATACCACGTGGGGGGTTCTCCCGGATTTGAGAAATTTGTCGGATGGCTCGGGACGCGGTGGTGTACCGGGCCCGCAGCCCGGTACACCGCCCGGAGAAAGACGGACTGCTACTCGATCGGTACGGGCGGTTCGTCCACCGTCGCCAGTTGGGTGATGTCGGCCTCGGACAGGACGCCCGCGTACACCCGCAGATCGTCCAGCTGACCAGGCAGCGAGTTGCCCCATGCACCGTTGTCGTGGCGGCGAGCGCCGCCGACCATGAGCGGGCCGGTCGGCTGGAAGGTGTCCTCGCTGAGCACGCCGTCCTCGTCGCCCTGCCTCTCACCGGCGAGGTACAGCTTGATCGACCGGTTCACACCGTCGTGGACGGCGGTGACGTGCACCCAGCCGTCGGGCGGATTGACCTCGTCGGAGACGACCGTGGCGGCGGGACCGCCGATGACATCGGATCCGTAGCGCCCGAAGTTCCAGTCGCCGATGGCTTCGCCGGCTTCTTGCCGGTACCAGAGGCGGAAGGAGTTGCGTGTGGCACCAGGGTGGGAGAGGACGGTCGGCGAGTGGGCCGCGGTGGTGTCTTCCAGCTTCGACTGGGCGGCCAGGTTCACCCAGCCCGCCACGGTGTAGCTGCCCGACTCGTCCAGGGGCACGGCCGCGGTGGCCTTGCCCGCCTTGGTCTCGTCCAGCTCAAGTACGGAGCCGCGCGCCGGGTCGTCGCCGGTCGCGAAGGCCGCACCGGTCTGGAGTTGGAGGGTGTGGCCGCGGCCGCTGGCGTCCGCGGCCGCAGTCCCGGAGTTCTCGTCGAACCGCCAGTCGGCCAGCAGAGCAGCCTGTGTCCGGCCGGTGGCCGGATCCTCCGCGTTGGCGATGGCCTCCAACTCGTTGTCGAAGACCACCCTGTTCCATGCCTGGACCTGGTCCAGGTCGCCTTCGAAGAAGTCGGTGTAGGTACCGGACGCCTTCATACGTCCGACTTCGAAGGGCCCCTCGGCCGCCCAAGCGGTGGCCGTGTAGGGAGTGGTGGCCTGAAGTCTGCCGTTGACGTACAGGCGTAGCTGCCTCTTGTTTTGGTCGTACACGCCCAGCAGATGGGTCCACGCGCCGAGCACCGGCGGCTTCGCCGACTGGGCGCGGGTGATGGCCGGGCTGTCGGCGTCGGCCGAGTAGCGGTTGAACACCCACCGGTCCAGCGCTGACGAGTAGTACATCTGGAAGCTACCGGCACGAGCCCCGCTCTGTGTGACGACGGTGGAGGTGTGGCCCTTCGATGTCAGCCGCGCCCACGCCGAGACGGTGAAGCTGTTGGTGGTGTCGAGCACTCGTCCGGCCGTCGCTCCGGCAACCGTACTGCCGTCGCCGCGCAGACCACCGGCAAGGCGCGCCGTGTCGACCCAGGACGCGCCCGTCAGCGTCAGCGGTCGCTTCTGCCCCGAACTGTCGGCGGCCGTCGTACCGTTGCCATCATCGAGGGTCCAGGCGGCCACAGGCTCGGCGCCCTTGGCGGCCTTGAACAAGTAGTCGTAGTGGCTGCCGGGGTTGCCCGCGCCGTCGAATGTCTGCACGCGCAGGGTGTTGGTCAGTCGCTTGTCCGGCGCGGCCTCGATCTCGTACGTGGGCGTGTTGGCGGTGAACGTCTTGCTGCCCAGCGGCACGCCGTTGAGCCACCAGTCGTAGCGGCGTACGTCATTGGCGCCGGCGCTCACTTTGAACGCGGCCGTCATGCCGACACTGCCGTACTCCGGGTCGGCCGCGTCACAGGTCGCGCCGGCGCACTCCTTGTAGACGGTGGAGGACACCTTCGGCGCGGGCGGACCCTTGCTGTCCACCTTGAAGTAGCAGGAACTCGACCAGGGACCGAACAGTGAGTGGGTCGCGCCCTTCCAGGAGTACTTGTACTCGGTACGGGCCCGGAACCTGTAGACGATGTCGTTGGCGAGGGCGGCCGTGGGCACCGTGGCGGCCGTACCGCTGCCCGTCCAGGACGACGGCTTCAGCGAGACCGGCGTAGTGGCGCTGCCCTTGTACAGCTCGAACACGGGACGCAGCGAAGAGTTGGAGGCGTCTGCGGAGGTCGGCGTGGCCGTGAGGCGCGGCGTAGTGTCCCGGATCAGAGCGGGTGCGGAGGCCGCCGAGCAGGACACCTTCGGGTCGGACATCTTCACCGAAGACGGCTTGCTGTTGGGCGGGGTGACGTAGGTGATCGACAGGCGCGGCTTGCGCGAGGAGGTCGCGTCCGTATCGAGCGGCGACATGAACTGCTTCCATGCGATGGGATCGCCCTCGTCGGCGCGCAGGCCGAGCGTGGTCAGGGTGTCCTTTGCCTTTGCCGTGTACGCCACAGCCGCCGTCGCGTCGAACTCGATGTCGCCGTCAGGACAGTTGGAGGAGTGCCCCTTGGCTGCGGAAACCGTGTCGACCTTCGCGTACCACTTGGGCGGGCTCTTGCTCCAGGTCGTCTTCGACGAGATCTGGCTGGTGCGGTACAGGTCGATGTCATGCTTCACGCAGTTCGCCGACCAGATCGCGTACGGCGTGAAGGTCGCGTCAAGGATCTTCTTTCCGGCCACCTTGCGGGTGTCGAACTGGAAGAGAGAACGTGCCTTCTTGTTGTCGACGTAGGCGTCGTAGCCGACGCCCAGGGCGTGCTTGGTCTTCCAGAAGCTGGTCGTGGGCTCGTTGGACCAGATAGTCGTCCAGCCCGTGAGCGTCGCCTTCACCGCGGGCGGGTCAAGAACGACCGGGTAGACGGTGGCCCTGTCGGCGAGAAAGTCCTGGTCCGGCGTGATGGACAGGGCGTCGGCCGTGACGGCAGTGCTCATGACAGCCGTACGGGAGTCCGGGGCGGCGTTGAGGAGGTCGGCGACCGTGACGGTGGACTTGGCCGCCGCACCGCTGGTCGTTGCCCTGACGCCGGACCTGGCGGCAGGAGACGTAGTCGTCCTCGCCTTCGCGGGCGTCGCTGGAGTCGATGGTGCTCCGCCCGCGTCCCACATCAGGGCCGAGCCACTGGAGACGACCGCGTGTCCGGCGTCATCGGCAAAGGTGGCCACTCCCGAGTCGTCCGTATGGACCGTCAGGCCGCGGGTGGCGATCGGGAAATGCACTGTGTTGAGGGCTGTCTGTGCCGCGGCCTGCCGCGAGTGCACCACCAGGTGGTACGTGAAGCCGTCCGGGTGGACCTGAACGGCAAGGTCCACACCCGGCAGAACAGACCGGTACAGGGCCGACGAGCCGTTGGTCACGGGCTCGGGCAACGGCCACGGCGACGACACCGCGTACTCCCTGCCGCCGGTCAGAATGCGGGCCAACGGCTGGTCCCCGCCGCCGCCTGAAAGACGGATGTCCTCCGCGGCACGTGGAACGAGGGTGCCGTTCGCCTGCTTCACCAGCGTCGTGTCGATCCCGGTCCAGCGGCCGTCCTTGCGGACACGCTCGGGCGACGTCGTGCTCTCAGCGGTGAAGGTGCCGTCAGGGTTGGCAACGACTCGGCTGGTGGCCGTGGTCAACGCGGCGACCTCGACGGGCCGATCCGCGGCGACGGCCTGCTGCGACGCCTGCTCTTCGACAGTGCCGACCGGCAGGACGTCGTCCTCCCAAAACTCCTTGCCCTGCGCTGCCGCGTCGGCCGACACGCCGGGCCCCTCGGGCTGCGAATCGACGGCGTGCGCCGGTATCCCGCTCCCCAGTACCAGTGCTGCGCAGGCGGTGGTCAACGCCGCGCGCACCGTGCTTCTGCGACGTGGTGGTCGCACAAGTCCCCCAGTGATCTTCAGTTTTCATGATCTTCTTTGGTCGGAGGGATGCTATCCAACGGCCGCTCCCGTCCCCAACGCCAAACACCGAGACAAGATTCACAGAAGCCGCACAGCTTCACCGCGGACGAGGGGCTGACGCTGCTGAGAGCGGCAAGGCCTCTGCGTCGAACCTGAACTGACGGACACGCTCCGAACGGGCACTGGACGAACTCATCAACCAACAAGAGGGGGTAACTGCGCGAGTTACGGAAGCAAGGAACGCTCCTGCAGCAGGGAGACGAGCGCATCCATGCTCGCGATGCTGGGGCCAAGGGCAAGCTGACCACCGCCGACAGAGACCCGGCCGCCATGCTCCATCCACCAGACTCTGCATCCGAGGCCCGCTCGCCCAGCTCTTCAGCGGTCACGGGCAGCACCCTCGCCCAGGGCCAGCTACCAGGTTCAGCCCTTGCGAAAGAGTCCGCGTGGTCGATGGGCCGCAGCACCAGCATGGCGCAGGGAACTACATGATCCCCTTCCACAGCCAGGGACGTACTCCAACGCGACCGCGCAGACCGTCGACGCCGTACTGCGCCTCGGCCTGACACTCGGACGCGTCGCCACGTGCTGGGCCACATAGGTCGCTATCCGCACCTCTCGTGCTCCAGCGAGGAGTCATACCCCTTCCATTTGGTGACGTCTGTGGCGTCGCCGGGTCCGCCTCCGCCAGCGCGCCGCGGGAGGAGGCCCAGCGAGGTGCCGCCGCACGGCGATCCGGTTCACCTCAGCCCGCGCGGAACGGACACCACCCAGCCCCAGGCGGTCAGCGTGAACGCCGGTACGCTTCCATGTGAGCGATGCGGGTCCCGACGCGCACGTCCTGGCGGAGCGGACAGCCCATCCTGGTCCGCCGCATCACGCCATCGGGTTCCCCCGTCTCGAGCTCCCGGTTGCTGCGCATCGCGTAGAAGTTTCCGACCGCCAAGTGGAAGGCGTCGCCTTCCAGATTGTCCAGAAACTCTCGGGCGATGCTCGACTTACCAGAGTTGGAGGTGCCGTTGCGGAAAGTGATCCTTCCAGATGTCACATCGACGTGGTCACATGGTGTTGCTTCTGTTGGACGCTGAGCTGGGCCTGTTCATCCGTACCTTCCTGGTCACTCCGAGCAACGAAGTGGCACATGCCCGGTCCTTGACATCGCGATGGGGAAGTTGCCTCATCACCCACCGGGCGGATCCGGTCCCAGTGCCGACTAATGTCACTACGCTTGAGGTGTGACTGAACCGATGGTCGGCAGGCCAAGGCTGCGAAGGCCGAGAGAACTCAGCAATGTCGACGAGTTCCTCAACGAGGTGAGGCTCCGCCCCGGGATATGGGTGCGCCGAGGCTCACTTCAGCATCTGGACTCCATGCTCATCGGCTACGCAGTCGCCTCCGACATCCATGACACCGAAGAGGATTTCGACTTCTGGAACGACGGCCCCTTCTCCCAGTGGCTGTGGAAACGGCTGGGCATGGCCTACCCCAGCGCCCTGGGCTGGGCCGTCGAGGTCGAACGAGCAGCCGAGGCAGCCGGCACCCAGCCGATGGAAATGTTCTTCTCCCTCTTGGACGAATTCCGTGCTGAACAAGGTGAATCACGGAGCATGGACGAGGGATGCAGTCCCTGACGGGTGCCTCTTCCCAACCGAACCAGCAAATCGCCTTGCAGGTGCGCCCGCCAGGAGCCACCCCATCACTGTGTCAGCCGCCGTACCCCTCCTCGCGAGTCCCCCCGAGCGGAGCAGAGAGGGAGGCTGAAGACTCTGGGTAGCGATCGCGAGCTTGTCGGTTCGTGTGGCTAACGAACTCGTGCCTGTTTGGCGTTGGCATGTCGAGGACAGCAGCTTGCCTTCAGGGAACCGGGCCCGGCGCGCAACAGACGAAACAGGCGGAGGTCACCGGGGTGCAGTCGTAATGCTCCCCGGTGGCCCTCTCAGCGGGATCGTGGCGTCGTCGTTGGCAGACTCGTCGACATGTTCCAGCGCGCCTTTAGAACGTGATGTTCCAGGAGTCGATCCTGCCGGTGTCGCCGCGGGCGTTGTCGTTGACCCGGAGTTTCCAGGTTCCGTCGGCGGCCTCGGAGGAGGCGTTTACGGTGTAGATCTGGCTGATGTTGTCGGTGCTGCCGCCCGAGCGGTTGTGGAGCGTGTAGACGGTGCCGTCCGGGGCGATCAGGTCGACCTTCAGGTCGCCGATGTAGGTGTGCACGATGTTCACGCCTACCTTGAGGGTGGCCGGGGCGTTGCCGGTCACACCGCTGACGGTGATCGGGCTCTCCACCGTGGTGTTGTCGCCGATGGCGAAGTCCGCCGTGTTCTCGAAGTACTTGCCGGGCGGCGGGGTGCTGCCGACGGCTTTGAGGGCGTCGACCTGGCCTTCGCCGAAGAAGCCGTTCTTGGGCAGGGCCGCTCCAGCTCCTCGCCCAAGTCGGCCCGGCGGGCGCTGCCGAGCGTCACAGCGCCCGATACGCCCTAGCCGGACACGGGTGTCAGCTGCTCATCCGCCCACTCGGCGAAGGTGGTGACCGGGATGCCCAGCTCCCGGGCAAGCTCGGGCCGGGCGGGCTGGAGGACCGCGTTGTTCCACTCGTGTCCGGCTGCCCACGTCGGCATACCCGCGTCGAGGGCCTCTTCCAGGCTCATGGAGGGTGCGGTCACAGGCACACCCCAGGCGGCGAACAAGGTCTGCGCGATCTGCTCCATCGTGCGCAGGTCACCGGCCAGTTCCAGTTCCACCTGGTGGAACCGGTCAGGATATCGAAAGGCGTGCGCCGCAGCCGTGCCGATGTCCCGCACGGCCACCAGGGCCAGTTCGGTCTCCGGCTTCAGCACCGTCAGCAGTCCGTCGCGCGGCCCCCTGGGCGCCAGCAGAGGCAGGTTCTCCATGAAGAAGGCGGGCTTGATCACCGTCCAGCGGGCAAAACCCGCACCGCGCACCGACTCCATGATCGCCTGCTTGGTATGGAAGTAGTCCGCCATTGCCGCCCAGCGGCCCTCGGCCCAGCCGGCGACCCGGGTGTGCTCACCGACTCCACTGGTCGAGGACTGCACGAACTGCCATATTCCCTCAGCCTTCGCCGCGTCCACCAGGTTGGTTGCCTGGGCAAGTTCGCCCGCGAAGTCCACGCTGGTCTCGGTCATGGGCGGCCTCTGCACCGAGAACACCGCCCGGACTCCCTCGACCGCTGGGCCGAGGGAGGCCCGGTTGGAGAGATCCGCCTGCACCAGCTCGGCGCCCATTGCCTCGATCGCTTGGGCGGATTTCGACCGTGGATCGCGTACGAGTGCACGTACGGGCACCCCGGCGGCCAGGAGCGCGCGGGCCGTGGCCCCGCCTTGCTGGCCAGTGACTCCGGTGACCAGGACGGTATCGCTGTCGATGGGCATGGTTGCCGCTCCTCACTGACCGGAGAAAGAAAACGGCGGGGCCCGCCACTTTTCCTGCCGCTAAGATATGGCGGGGCCCGCCGTTTAGCAATGGGGAGATCATGACCGGTCAGCGCTCGGACGCCCGACGCAACTACCAGCGCATCCTCGCCGTCGCCGAAGCCGAGGTCGCCGCGCACGGCGCCGATGCATCCCAGGAGCAGATCGCCCGCACCGCAGGCGTCGGTTCGGCGACCGTGCGCCGTCACTTCCCCACCCGACGTGCCCTGCTCGAAGCCGTCTTCCAGAAGCGCATCGAGGGCCTGTGCGAGCGCGCCCATCAGCTAAGTGCGACCGAGGACGGCCGCACTGCCCTCCTGGAGTGGCTCCACGCCCTCGTCCTCTACGCCGTCTCAGCCCGCGGATTCGCCAACACCCTCAGCTACGAGCCTCCTGCCGAGGAACCTTCCCCGCCCTCCTGTGGCAGCAGAATCGCAGCAGCCGGAACTCCCCTGCTCCAGCGCGCCATTCGGGACAAGGCGGTTGCACCGCACGTTACTTTTCACGACCTGCTGACCCTCGCTGTTGGCATCGCCCTGGCCACCGAGCACCACAAGGATCCCGAGACTCAGGCCAACCGCCTCTTCCGCCTCGCTGTGGAGGGACTCAGCCCTGAGCACTGCATCGCTGGGGTATCCGAGAACTCAGGATCTCCGGTACCGGCGACAGAAAGTCTGCCGAACGGGCGGTTGTGAGAAGTGGGATGCCTAATCGGTGACAATCAACGTACCTCGACCAGTCCTCTCCGCCGGCTCATCCGGCGTTGCCGGTGACAACTCCTGAGCCTCGGCTCAGCCCATCGACCGCCACAAGAGCCCGCTGTTCGAAACCGACCACGACCCGGTCCGGGTCGTCGACGCGCTGCGCCGCAGCCCGCACTTCGCGGTCGCGGACGCCGACCTGGCGGTGACACGGTGTGGTTCACGACCGAGGTCGGCATCAACTACACGCCGGCCTTCAAGGAGGCGGAGCCGCACCGGCGATGACTTGTTGCCCGAGCCGGTGCTCACCTAAGACCGTGTCCTACGTGGTGAGGCGGACGAGGCGCTTGTAGCAGCAGAGGGCGGCGGCGAGTCCGAGAAAGGCCAGGTAGTTACGGGGATTGCGCTCATAGCGGGGGCTGAGTCTGCGGTAGCCAGACATCCACGACATCGTCCGCTCGATCACCCACCTGCGACGCCCCAACCGTTCGCTTGACTCGATGCCTTTGCGGGCGATCCGGACTCCGATGCGCTTGCCGCGTAACCATTTACGCAGGTCCGGGCGGTCGTAGGCTTTGTCCGCGTGCAGGCGCTGGGGTTTGAAGTACCGGCCGCGATGGGGGTCGTGTCTCGTTTGGTGACCCAGCACCATGGGCTTCAGTCCCTGGCTGTCGTGGGTGTTGGCGGCCGAGACGCCGACGACCAAGGGCAGTCCGTTCGCATCCGACAGGATGTGCATCTTGGAACCCGGCTTGCCTCGGTCCACGGGGCTCGGACCTGTGTGTTCGCCCCCTTTTTAGCCCTGACATGGGCGGTGTCGAGGACGACACGGGTGACGTCGATGAGGCCGGCGTCATCGAGACGATGCAGGACGGTCTCGTGCAGGCGGCCCCAGACGCCGGCTCTGGACCAGATCAGGAACCGGCGGTGCGCGGTCGACTTCGATATCCCGAAGCAGGGCGGCAGAGCCCGCCAGGCACAACCGCTGACCAGCACGTAGATGATCGCCGCGAACAGCGTCTCATCAGGCGTGTCTTGCGTACCGCCGCCCTGCGGCCGCACCCTCGACGGAGGGATCAGCGGCTTCGCGATCTCCCACAGCCCGTCCGGAACAATCCAACTCCACGTACCCCGCCCCATACCGAGGTCAACGACGCCTCACCACGTAGGACACGGTCT
>NZ_KV917385.1 GCF_002019855.1 Streptomyces antibioticus
AGAAGTCATCTCAATTGGCGAGTCGGCGGTAGCAGATGAGGGTGCAGGCGATGCTGGTGAAGGCGAGGAAGTGGTCGGCCTTGCGTTCGTAGCGTCGGTGGAGTCGGCGGCAGCCGGCGAGCCAGGCCATGGTCCGTTCGATGGTCCAGCGGTGGCGGCCTAGTCGCTGCGAGGACTCGATGCCTCTGCGGGCTATGCGGTGCTTGATGCCGCGCTGACGTAACCATTTCCGCAGGTGGGCGTAGTCGTATCCCTTGTCGGCGTGGAGCTTGCCGGGCCTGCGCCGTCGGCGTCCGCGGCGTGAACGGATGGGCGGTATGCCGCGGACGAGGGGCTCGAGGGCCTGACTGTCGTGCAGGTTCGCCCCTGAGATTCCGACGGACAGGGGCAGACCGGTCCGCTCCGTGATCAAGTGGATCTTCGACCCGAACTTGCCCCGGTCCACAGGATTCGGACCTGTCAGGCCCCCTTTTTCAGGGCCCGCATGTTCACCGAGTCGATCGCGCAGCGCGACCAGTCCAGCTCACCACGGGCGCCAAGCTCATCGAGGACCAGGCGGTGGAGCTTGGCCCACACCCGGGCCTTGCTCCACTCGGAGAACCGCCGGTGAGCTGTCGCTCCCGACGGTCCGAACGAGGCCGTGGGCAGCTGCTGCCAGGTACAACCCGAGGTGGCGACAAACACGATCGCAGCCAGCACCTCCCGGTCACCATGCCGACGTCGGCCACCACCCTGAGGCCGAGACGGCGCCTCCGGCACCACCCGCTGGAACAACTCCCACAACTCATCCGGCACCAGCCGCTCAACAATCCCCACCACGACCGACAGCTTACCCAACCGCCCAAATGAGATGACTTCT
>NZ_KV917386.1 GCF_002019855.1 Streptomyces antibioticus
TATGACCAGCACTTCGTGAATGTGATGAACTTCAGCATAAGTGAAATGGTATTCAAGAGCCATAAGCAATTCCTTGAATCCGCAGGTCGCGTACTCTCTACTGACGGAATGGAGCCGAGAGAGGTATTCCCAGGGCACTTTAGCCACCTCGATAAATTGCGAGAGTACATCGACTACACGCGACCAGCCCGCCTAGAAACCGGAGTCTCAAGGGCGGTAGACAACTTCCTTTCCTACATCTCCGACATCCTGACACAGGCAATAATAAGCCGCCCGGACCTACTTAAGTCTCAGGAGCAGGTGACCATGGAGGAGGTGCTGGGACACGACTCGATCGAAGAGTTCGTACAGTGGGCAGCGGAGCGTCACATCAATCAACTCTCCTTCAAGGGTCTTGATGAGATCGCTCGTTACGTGGAGAAGCGACTTGGCCTCAGCATCCACAGCTCATCAGACGACTGGCAGACACTAAAGAGCGCCGTTGCTGCGAGAAACCTCATCGTTCACCGGAGAGCGGTCATCGACGATCGGTTCTTGCGGGTAATCAAGGATGCAGACCTGTCCAAGGGGGATAGATTTCAGGTACCGACAAGGATGCTGGCAGACACACTGGATTGCACAATGCGAGTGGTGCACGACTTCGATGCTCGGATCGCCAAAAAATTCTCGGTATCTCGACTCCGATCCGAGGATCAAGAGTGGTATCTCAAAGTACACAAAAAAAAGCGGGTAAGCCTGGAGAAGACAGACTCACCCGCTCGATGACCTACTAAATTAAAGCGTCTCCCTCCGCCTCCAGCGCCATCAAAATCTTGGCATTGGCGACTTCTTCGTGTCCATCGATGCAGCCGTGATAGCGGCGGTGGATCACTTCCGGCGAATTGCCGACCCGTCGGGCCACTTCGGCAATCGGGACCCCGGCGTTCAGCCACCGCGTGATGCACGCGTGCCGCAGGTCGTACGGGCGTCCGGCCAACGGCGAGGCGACACGCTCAGGCGGTAGCGCGTACTCCCGCGCTTCCTCCCACACTCGCCAGTA